>JAYUBR010000748.1:0-14846 GCA_043740775.1 Ferruginibacter sp.
AAGTTGAAAGGAAATCAAAATAAATCTTTGAAGTGTTCTAATTATTAATTATCAATTATTAATTAACTAATGGCTCTGTCTAAATGAGTATACCCTCCATCCACATGTATCAGCTGTGCCGTAGTATGACTCGATTTTTCCGACAATAAAAACGCTACCATGTTGGCAATTTCTTCTGCGGTGGTCATTCGTTTTTCCAATGGAATTTTTTGAGTGATTTGTTTTAATTTTTCTTCCCAATTACTAAATGTTTTAATCCATGTTTCGTACAATGGCGTAAAACATTCTGCTACAATTACTGCGTTTACGCGAATACCGTAGGGCAATAATTCAACCGCCCATTCTCTTGTTAAAGCACTACGTCCCCCATTGGAAGCTGCATAAGCAGACGTACCACCCTGGCCGGTTTCAGCCGTTTTAGACCCAATATTTACAATGCTACCTTTCGACTTTTTTAATTCAGGTAAGGCATAATGGGCTATCAAATAATAATGCACTAAATTTTTATGCACCGATGCAATAAAAGATTCATAATTACCTTTTTCAAGGCCTACCCCATCATTTACACCTGCGTTATTTACTACACCATCAATGCGGCCAAATGTTGCAATAACCTGTTGTACTGCCTGCTCGCAATCGCCGGGTTTTATCAATTCTGCAGTTACATATTTTGCTTGTCCGCCTGCGGTCTCAATTTCTTTTACTGCGGCAATATTGTCTGCTTCATTTCTGCCAACAATAAAAGGGATGGCTCCTTCGGCTGCCAGCACTTTACTTATGCCAAGGCCAATACCTTTAGCGCCGCCGGTTACTATAATTACTTTGTTGTTTAACTGTAAATCCATTTTTATTTTTTTTATAAATGATAAAAATCAACTGCATTTTTGCCCCAGAGTTTACCCTGTTCTTCCATAGAAAACTGCATAAAATAACGATGTACAATATTGCAGGCCTCCTGGTAAGATGCAGCCAGTAAACATACTGGCCAGTCACTGCCAAACAGTAGCCGGCCAATGCCAAACGCTTCTGTAACTACATCCAGGCAATAAGAAAAATCTTCAATTGTCCAGGTATTCCAATTGGCTTCTGTAACCATGCCCGACACTTTGCAATACACATTCGGGTAAGCAGCTACTGCCTTCATGGCCTTTTCCCACTCTTCAAAATCTGCCTTTTTGAAATCCGGCTTTGCCAGATGATCAATTACAAAAGCCTGTTGCGGAAACAGTTCTACAAATGCAGGCACATATTTTAACTGTCGTGGAAAAACGAGGATATCGTAGGTGAAATTATATTTTGAAAGTTGCGCAATTCCTTTGCAGAAATCTGCAGTCAGTAAAAAATCATTGGCTTGTTCTGCCTGCACAATGTGGCGAAAGCCTTTCAATTTTTCGTATTGTGAAAAATGTTGCAACCTGTCTTCCAGGTTAGCTGCGCTTAAATTTACCCAGCCAACTACTCCTTTTATCCAGTCATTTTCCCCAGCCAGTTGTAACAAAAAATCTATTTCTTCTTCGCTTTGATCTGCCTGTACTGCCACACATCCATCCACATTATTTTGTTGCAGCAACGGCCATAAATCAGCCGGTAAAAAATCATGCTGAATAACTTTCATATCGTTTGTTATCCACGCATCCTTTACAGGATGGTATTTCCAAAAATGCTGGTGACTGTCTATTCGCATGGCAATTCAAATATTTTTTCCATCAGCATCCATTTTTCTCCGGATTGCGCCCAGGGCAATGCCTGCTGATATTTCCACATCAATGTTTCCCATTCCTGTACAACTGCATTACCGGCATCCATAGCCGATTTTTTTTCAAAAGAAAAATGCTCATTCGCCTCAATGATCATAAACATACGGTTGCCAATTAAATAAATATCCATTACCGTTATACCGGCTTCTTTAATGCTTGCAATCACAGCTGGCAACCCTTTTTGGTGATATACTTTGTATTCCGCTATCAGCTTCGGATCATCTTTTAAATCCAATGCAAGGCAGTATTTATTTGTAGGCACTTTTTTTAGTTATGAGTTGTGAATTGTGAGTTGTGTACGTCCCTGATATAGGTTGTTCACAATTATTAATTATTAATTGTTAATTAAATTAAAAGTATGCAACCGCCAATTGCCGGCTCGTTCCCAATCCTTCAATACCTAATTCGATTACATCGCCTGCCTTGATATATACGGGCGCTGGTTTAATTCCCAGGCCAACCCCTGGAGGTGTGCCGGTACTGATTACATCACCTGGCAGCAGTGTCATAAACTGGCTAAGATAATGTACCAGAAAAGGAATTTTAAAAACAAGGTTTAGCGTATTGCTGTTTTGATATTTTTTTCCATTTACAGTTAACCACATTGGCAAATTATTTACATCTGCCACCTCATCTGTTGTTGCCAAAAATGGCCCGAGTGGCGCAAACGTATCGCAACCTTTTCCCTTGGCCCACTGGCCGCCACGCTCTAACTGAAATGCCCTTTCACTATAATCGTTGTGCAAACAATAACCAGCTACATACTGCATTGCATCAGCCTCTTCCACATAGCATGCTTTTTTACCTATCACAAAAGCAAGCTCAACTTCCCAATCTGTTTTGGTACTGTTTTTAGGAATAATGAGGTCATCATCCGGACCGCACAAGGCGGTGGTTGATTTAAAAAAGATGATTGGTTCTGCGGGTATGGGTGCATTGGTTTCAATGCAATGATCAACATAATTTAACCCAATACAAATTATTTTTGAAGGTCTTGCCACCGGAGCGCCAAGCCGAACCGTTGCATCCACTTCCGGAAAAACAATCCCCTTTTCAATAGCACTTTTTAATTTTACCAATCCATCGTTTTCAAAAAATGCTTCATTGTAATCGCTTGCAATAGCAGATACATCCCATCTTTTCCCATTTTTTAAAATACCGGGTTTTTCTTTACCGGGTTCTCCAGATCTAATCAGTTTCATTGTTGTAGTTTATTGTAATTGTAATTCAATGATTGTATCAATCGCATCCGGCTGCACACCATCCAGGTAAAGGAAAATACCCTCCGGCAGTTGTTTAAATTGTATATTTTTTTTACCGGATCTGCCTGTTATTGAAATAATTTTTCCTGTAAACCCTGGCATAAAAATATAGTTTTGTGAAGATGGCTGAAGGACATGCACATAATACGTTTTATTTTTTACTGTAACTACACCCCAATCCTGTGGCGGATAAATATTGCCTCTTGTACCGTAAATGGTTTCGCCGTTTGCCTGCATCCATTGCCCGATTGCTTTTAAAGTATCTATAAACTCCGGCTGTATTTTTCCATTGGGCATTGGGCCTACGTTCAATAAAAAATTAACATCCCTGCCTGCACCTTTTACCAGGTAATGAACTAATTGCTTTACGGTTTTATAATTGTTGTCGGTAATATTATAACCCCAGGAATTATTCATCGTTTCACAGGTTTCAACAGGCAATTGCAGTGAAGCTTCCTGGTAACTTAATCCGGATTTATTTTCACCCGGAAGGTCTTTCTCAAACATCTGAAAATCTTCGCCGGCAAATGGTGAAAGGTGGTGATTGTTACCAATCATTGCCTGCGGTTGCAGGCGGTGAATAAGGCTATAAATTTCGTTGTATTTCCAGTTGATTCTTGAAGTACGGTCAGCACTTCCTTCTGGCTGTGTCTGGTCCCAATGCCCATCAAACCAAATGCCGCCGATAGTACCATAATTGGTTAATAATTCTGTTAGCTGGTTCTTCATAAACTGAAGATAGCTGGCGTAATCTCCTTTTCCGGTTCTACCTGCATGCTGCCCTGTTTTACCGGTTTCATGCGGATAATCATCCCTTCCCCAATCTAATAAAGAGTAATACAAAAATAATTGTATGCCTTGTTTGTGGCACTCATCTGCCATCAGTTTTACAATGTCTTTTTTATAAGGAGAATGCATGATATTGTAATCAGAATATTTTGTATCCCACATGCTGAAACCGTCATGATGCCGGGTAATGAGGGTGATGTATTTCATGCCTGCATTTTTTGCCATGCTTACCCATTGTTCGGCATTGAAGTCAATAGGGTTAAAAAAATCCATCAGCCTTTTATAATTGTTGTAAGGAATATTTCTTTCGTTCATTACCCATTCGCCTGCACCTGGAATGCTGAATGGTCCCCAGTGAATGAAAAGCCCAAACTTATCATCCCTGAACTGCTGGCGGGCTTTTATATTTTCTGTAGAAGGCGTGTAGCTTTGTGCATTCGTTGCAATTGAGATGGCAACCAGGCTAAAAATCAGTACTATCCTTTTCATTCTTTTCATATTTTTTTAGCAATTATTAAAACTTAAAAATGATATTTCTTTCCACTGGTTTGTGCTTCATTAATTATTCAGCTTTACAAATCCCCCATCAATCGGGTAATCGCAACCTGTAATAAATGATGCTTCATCACTGCATAAATATAAAGCCAGTGCAGCAATTTCTTCCGGCCTGGCCATGCGCCCGATGGGCTGACTTTTAGATAATTTATCAAACATCACTGCTTCATTGCCGGGATAGTTTTTGGCAATAAATCCATCCACAAAAGGTGTATGCACCCTCGCCGGTGAAATAGAATTACAGCGGATATTCTCCGCCATATAATCCCTGGCCACAGACAATGTCATAGCCATTACGGCACCCTTGGCGGTTGAATAAACAAACCTGTCAGGAAGGCCCACCAGCGCTGCAATAGAAGCCATATTCAGAATGATGCCGCCGCCTGAAATGCGCAACTGCGGAATAGCTGCATACAGGCAATTGTACACGCCTTTTACATTTACATTTATAATGCGGTCGAAGTCTGCTTCGGGTGTGGTATCTGCTTTTCCTACATGCGCAATGCCTGCATTGTTAACCAGTATATCCAACTTACCAATTTGTGCAAATGTTGCCAGCACTTCCTCCTGGTTTGCTACATTACAGGCGTGTGCAAAAACTTTATTTCCACTGGTTGAAATTTCTGCTACAGCATCCGCTGCACTTGCTGCTGTTAATTCAACAATGTGCACTTCTGCATCTTGTTGCGCAAACAATACCGCAATGGCTTTTCCAATTCCGCTACCGCCACCTGTGATCACCGCTTTTTTATTTTGAAGAGAAAACATGTTTTTTATTAAGAATTAATAATTGTGCGCTATTAGTTTATTGTTTAATTATTTATTGTTACAAATTACAATAATGCTGATTATTATTTTAAATTTCTATTATCATTTTTACGGTTTAATTTAGACTGCATTTAAATTATATTTTTCATTAAAATTTCTATTACGCAAGGCATTTTTTATAATCCATGGCTGTAAAAAAGTAAACCCGGCAACTATAAAGACGCTTCTTAATTTTCAATTAATAATTATTAATTATTAATTATTAATTTGTTTTAAAGGCTTACCCCCCGTTTCCATGGAATAAAATCATCCTGGTTTAATTGTACCGCTTTAGGAATTATTTCGCCACTGGCGGCTTTGATGCAATAGTCTAAAATGTCTTCTCCCATCTCTTCAATTGTCTTTTCGCCACTAATGATGGGGCCGCAATCAATATCAATAATATCTTTCATTTTTTTTGCAAGAATAGAATTGGTAGCCACTTTTATAACGGGACAAACAGGATTGCCGGTGGGTGTACCTAAACCTGTGGTAAATAAAATTAACGTAGCGCCTGCTGCTGCTTTTCCTGTAGTTGCTTCCACATCATTGCCTGGTGTGCATACAAGGTTCAAACCAGCCTTGGTAGCGGGTTCTGTGTAATCCAGTACATCCACTACTGGCGAAGTACCTCCCTTTTTTGCAGCGCCTGCGCTTTTTATAGCATCTGTTATTAAGCCATCTTTTATATTTCCGGGTGATGGGTTCATGTGAAAACCAGACCCTACGCTATGCGCCTGTGCATCATATGCACTCATCAGGCTGATAAACTTTTTTGCAGCCACTTCTGTTGTGCAGCGGTCAACCAGGTTTTGTTCTGCACCGCACAATTCAGGAAACTCCGCAAGCAAAACTTTTGCTCCCAGCGCAACCAGCAAATCAGACGTATAGCCCACTGCAGGATTGGCGGATACACCGCTGAAACCATCACTGCCACCGCACTTAACCCCCACACATAAATCGCTTAACGGAGCCGGGTTTCTTTGCAATTTATTTATTTCTATCAGTCCTTCAAATGTTTTTTTGATGGCATTTGCCACCAGTTGTTCTTCACTGACTGATTGTTGCTGTTCAAAAATAAACAGGGGTTTATCAAAGCGCGAATTTTGCATTTTTATATCCGCCAGCAAATCCTGCGTTTGTAAATTCTGGCAGCCAAGGCTTAAAACGGTTACGCCACCCACATTGGGATGATTGGCATAAGCGGCCAGCAAAGCGCTAAGTGTTGCAGCATCCTGTCGGGTACCTCCGCAGCCACCCTGGTGATTTAAAAATTTTATGCCATCCACATTTTTAAAAATCCTGTTGGTATTACCGGTTGCATTCAACTGCACTTCTACACACTCAATATTTTCACCACTTTGATAAGCCTTTAATAACTGGTGTGTATACTGAATGTACTTATCTGTAACGGCATAGCCCAGTTCGTTCTGCAAAGCTTCTCTTATAACATCCATATTGCGGTTTTCGCAAAATACAGTTGGCACAAATAACCAGTAATTGGCAGTACCCACACGCCCATCTGTTCTTTTATATCCATTAAAAGTTTTGTGCTGGTATTTAGATATGTCCGGTGCCTGCCATTTAAAATCAACAGTACGGTAAGCATAAGGATCAGCGGCATGCTTTATATTATCAGTAGTCATCAGGCTGCCTTTTGTAATGGCATGTTGCGCCTTGCCAACCAATACACCATACATAATTACTTCATCGCCTGCAGCAAGATTGGTGGTGTAAAATTTATGCTTGGCTTTAATGGTATCCTGCAGTAAAAAAATTTCCTCATTAAAAGAAATATTTTCTCCCTTTACCAGGTCCGTTAAAGCCACCAGCACATTATCTTTTGGGTGCATTTTAACTACCAGGTTTCTTACTTCTTTTGCTAACATATCATAACCAGTTTAAGCTTTTTAATTGTTATTGTAATGCAATACCAACATTCATCTTCCAAATTCAGGCAACAATATAACCAATTTTTATATCCCTGTATTGCCATAATTTATGTTCCGTCAATAGTGCCTGCCAAACAGGGTACACTTCCGTGTTTGACAGATTAAAATTTATATATATGGGCACGTATTCATTTTTAAATTCTGCCAGTGTGCATACTGGTTACTTTAATAAATCTTTTTTATTTACAATGGAAAACTACCGCTAAACTGCCTGTTTGTTTACCTCAATATTATCCTAATTTGGGTAATAATTATCCTGCAGCGGATTTAGTGAAAATAAAAATTGGGAATTGATATACGGTGTAATTAACTGCTATAAATTCCAAAAAATGAAGATGTAGAAAGTGATGGCAACTTTCATCGGTTTTATTTAAGCCTGTAAAATATTTTAAATTCCATCCCGGCTTTATTACCACAATAATATAGTAACATGGCGTTTAGGATAGTCATTAGTATTTTCTACGTTCCGGAAATTTCTTTTTTAAATCAGCTACCACCAGGCTAATAGTATTTTTTACATGGCTGATCAGTACAATTATTTGCGGATCTTTTTCTTCCTGTTTTCCTTTTTTTTCAATTTCCCTGATAACATGTTTTAAACATAAAATACCCAGATTATCAATTACAGGTTTAATTGAATGCGCCAGCCCACCCATTGTTTTATAGTCACCCCGCAAAAAACTTTCTTCCATTTGCGTTATCTGCAATGGGGTTTGCGCAATAAACATATGCACCATTTTTTCTACAAAACCATCATTGCCGCTGCCCAATTCTTTTATGTCTGAAAGATTGTACAACTGATTTGATGCAACCTGCCGGGATGAAGTGATACTTGCCGCAACCTGGCTTTTATTAAGCCAGAAAGCCACCATATCCAGCAGGTCTTTTTCTTTAAATGGTTTTGATAAATAAGCATTCATACCGGCATGAATGCATTTATCATTATCCCTCCTGGTGTTAATGGCAGTAAGTGTAATTACGGGAATGGCTGTGCTTATATTTTTACGGATTACACCAGTTGTTTCCATACCATCCGGTAACGGCATTTCAACATCCATCAACACAAGGTCAACAGCTACATCCTTTAATATGTTTATAGCTTCCTGCCAATTTACTGCTTCCATAATAATAGCGCCATACTTTTTAAGTATGGTGGCTGCTACCAGCCGGTTCACAGGGTCATCATCCACCACCAGTATTTTTTTATCTGCCAGTATATTCAACCCTGACAACTGTACTGTTTCGTTCAATAGATACTGGCTTGGTTTCATAAAATAAAATCAATGAAATATGACTGTAGATAGTAAAAATGCAGTGGTTTTTATGCGCACTTCCCAATGCTTTTTTGTATTAGTTTATATACTTATTTCTTTTTGCTGAATCATTTTATAAATGGTTGATTTACCGATATCTAATTTTTCAGCCACCATCACTACATCATCGTTGTATTTTTTTAAAAAATATTTTATAATGTAGCAGGTATATTGCCGCAATGTTTTTTCTTCATTGATAAAATCTTCGTCGTTTCCTGCCACCCCATACGAAATATCTTCCGCTACTATTTCCTGGCCGTTACTCATCACCACAGCCAGGTCTATAATTGCTTTTAGCTCTCTTACATTACCGGGGTAATTATAGCGCATTAGTTTTTCTTTGGCATCTCCTGCAATGGCAATTGCGGCCAGTTTATTTTCTTTTACAAACGCATCGGCAAAATGCCTGGCCAATATCAGTATGTCGCTTCCTCTTTCCCGCAAAGGGGGTAATTCTATTGGCAGCCCTATAATCCGGTAATATAAATCTTCCCGGAAGTTTCCTTTTTTTACTTCTTCCGCAAGATTTTTATGCGTGGCAATAATCAGCCTTACTTCCAGTTTTACTTTTTCATTTCCCCCCACCCGTATGATTTCTCTTTCCTGTAGTACCCGCAATATTTTACTTTGCAGGCTAAGATCCAGCTCAGCAATTTCATCCAAAAAAATAGTGCCGCCATTGGCTTCTTCAAACTTGCCCGCCTTTCTTGCAACGGCACCGGTAAAAGCGCCTTTCTCATGTCCAAACAATTCGCTTTCTATCAGCTCTTTTGGAATAGCCGCCATGTTTACACCAACAAAAGGCTTGCGCTTTCTTTCGCTGCTATAATGAATGGCTTTGGCCACAACCTCTTTACCCGTACCGGTTTCACCGGTTACAGACACATTGATATTTGTTTTGGAAGCCTTCTCCATCAATACAAATATTTTATTTAAAGCCGGACTTTGCCCCTTGATACTTTTATCAAAAGAAAATTTCTGACCCAGTTCTTCCCTGAGGCCGGCAACCTCTTTTTTAAGCTTGCTGGTTTCTCTTACTTTGATAACAGCGTTCCATAAAATTTCCCTGGTATTTTCATCCTTTACCAGGTAATCTGTAACGCCGAGTTTAAGTATTTTTACAGCCACCGAAATATCTTCCTGGCCACTGACCATAATAACCGGCACGGCATCATTTACCTCTCTTATTTTTTTAAATAAAACATCGCCCGTGTAATCGGGCAAAGAAAAATCAATGGTAATTAAATCGGGATTCTTATGCATATTGGCCAGGCATTCTTTGCCGGTAGCAAAGCGGCTAACAACATAATCAGTATTAAGCGAAAGCTGGTATTCAAGTATTTCTCCATACCAGGGGTCATCTTCAACAATAAATATTTTATAGGATTCCATATTATTGGTTAGTTATAATAATACAATTATTTATACAGGGATTCAACGTTTTTCCGAAAAGAAAATTGCTCCTTTTTTTTGGAAAATTTCTACTTTCAGGAAGTGCTATATTCAGTAATAATTTTTCTACAAAAGATTAGCTGCCTTAACTATAAGGCAGTTGATGTTGCTGCATTGTTTAAAAAATTGCCGGCATAATCTTACAACCCTATCAAACATTTTGGCGAAAACAACAAGGATAGGAAAATAAATAATTGTAAAGAAAATATGACAACAGGAACGAAGGAAGATTATTGCAACAAGGCTTAAACCAATTGCCTGCAGCCATACAAACAGCATGGGTTGACGTAAAAAAAAATTTATTAATTGTGTGCATGGCTTTTCGTATAGCCGCCGGCGTAACTACCGGCCTGCAAAGCCGCAGGCCAAAGTAAACAAGTATTTTTAATTGGATTCAATTACCCTGTTTAATGCTGATTGCGCTGCAGGCCAGCCGGCAATAATATTTTGTGCCAATATCTCCAGTTCCGGATGAAATTCACCATCAGCAAAGGCCTGGTCAATGGTACGGCTCCAGCCTTCCACTTCGGGCATGCCTGCAATAGCTGACAAAGAAACCAGTGAATGCGCATTTTTTCTTATTTCCTCGGCATCTCTTACATGCCATGAATCTTTTAACGCCGACACTTTAAGATTTACATCCTCCACTGCGCCTGTTAACAGAATTTGTTCAAAAGATTTATCACCGCCTGTTAGTGAATACAAGTAGCTAAGATCAATGGTGATGGGGTTGTAGTTCATAGTTGTAGTTTTACAGGTAGCATTAATTAAATTATTTAAAATCAGTTGATGTTAATTTCTTTTATCAAACTCCGATCAAAAATATCTTCTTTTTTAACCACTTCAATAATGCTGTTAAACAGATCGTCTGGTTTAAAGGGTTTGGCTACATAGCCGTTCATACCAGCTTTATAACAATTTTGCATTTCGCCGTTCAGCGAATGCGCCGTCATGGCGATGATTGGTATTGCGGATACAGCTCCGGGCAATGCACGTATATGGCCGGCTGCGCTGATGCCATTCATCACCGGCATTTGAATATCCATCAATATCACATCAAAATGCTGCTGCTGTACAGCATCTACTACTTGCTGGCCGTTAATAACATGCACAATGGTGAAGCCTTTCATGGTTAACACTTTTGTAGCCAGCAAGGCATTTATCATATTATCTTCTGCCAGTAAAATATGGATGGGCTTATTGGTATTGACAGATAAAATACTATCGCCTGTGCAGGATTTTACCTCCGCCAAATTCTGTGATTCAACATACTTTTTAAAGGGTAAAACAAATTGAAAAGTAGTGCCTTTACCTTGTTCGCTTTTCATCTTCAATGTGCCACCATACAGATCAATAAGACTCCTGGTAATATTTAATCCAAGGCCGGTACCGCCATACAGTCTTTGTGTATCGGTATTGGCCTGGGTAAATCTTTCAAAAATATCAGCCTGCTTATCCTTTGCCACTCCAATACCAGTATCTTTTATAGAAAAGGCAATATAGTCTTTTAGCCTGTCTGTGCCTTTCACCATTTTGCAACTGATATCAATGGTTCCTTCATCTGTAAACTTTACGGCATTTCCCAAAAGGTTAAACAGTATCTGTGTTAAACGCAACTGGTCGCCCAATACTTTTAAAGGAAGCTGCTTGTCAAAACTGGTAAGCACATTGATACCTTTTATTTTTGCTTTTGGTTCAAAAATTTTTACCACATCCCACACTATTTTTCCGATATCAACCGGCAGGGATTCAAGGGATAAACTACTGGATTCAATTTTAGATAAATCAAGTACATTGTTTATAAGTGCCAGCAGGTTATTGGATGCTGTTTTTACGATATCCACATACTCTGCCTGTTCTTCATTTAAAGGCGTATCTGCAAGCAAATCATTGAACCCGATTACGGCATTCAATGGTGTTCTTATTTCGTGGCTCATGTTGCTGATAAACTGCTCCTTTACCTTCAGTGATCTTTCTACCATTTCATTGGCGGCCAATAAATCCGATTCTACCTGGAATCGGCCGGTGATATCCATTCCAAAGACAAGTATATATTTTTTACCATTTTTTTCTCTAAAACATTTATTGATGATGCTGAACCAGGATAAGGTTTTTGTTTCAGGATTTTTCAGGCTTCCTTCCATCCTTATCATTTGTCCTTCTTCCATTTCAAACAGTTTGTCTATATCCCCCAGAAAAATATCCTCGGTACCAGAAGATAAACTTTCCGCAAAAGGAATTTCCTTTTCGTTAAAAGGATAGTACCTTGAAAAGGTCTGATTGGCAAGCATAATCTGACGCTGCTCATTCATCATGAATATTACATTGGGGCTGTTATCTATTATCTGGCGGATAAACTGTTGCTGCCTTGCAACTTCTTTTTGTGCCTTTACCGATTCTGTAATGTCGATGGCACTGCCAATTACATAAGGCTTGTTACCATTGTTTGCATACACCGTATTCTGATACAGCCATACTCTTTTAACGCCGGCTTTGGTAAAAATTTCCAATGTACCGCTTGCTGTTTCATTGTTGTTGATGGTATGAATATAGGCATCAAATTCATCCTGGTATTGAGATGAAAAAATCAGTTTAAGGTTAACACCAATCACTTCTTTTTTACTATAGCCCGTCATTTTTTCTGCAGTGGCATTTATATCCAGTAGTACCCCATTCATGTCATGTACGCAAATAATTGCCTGCGTATTGTTCAGCACAACGGCCTTTTCTTCTTCACTTTTTCTTAAAGCAGTGGCAGATAATTTTGCAATTGTTATATCCTGTACCGTACCAAATGATCCGTTAAATTCTCCGTTTGTACCAATAGAGGGATTTATATTTGATATCATATAATGTTCCCCCCCACCCAGCATAATACGGAATTCAACCACTGCTTTTTGTAAAGTAATACAACATTTAGTCAGGCCTGCATTGATAATTTCTATACTTTCCTGCGGCATTTTGCTGAATATATCTTCCATGCCGATAGGTCCGTCTAATGGCAGTTCATATAAAATCCGTAACTCTCTTGATACTGTCAGCGTGCCATTGGCAGATATCTCCCAACTGCCTAATTTTGCAATCTGCATTGCCTGCTGTAGTTTATTTTTATTGGTTATCAACTGTACTTCCAGTTTTTTTCTTTGGGTAATGTCGTGTTGTATTGCCAAAAATTTATGTGGCTTTCCTTCAGCATCCAGTAAGGGAACAATGGTAGTATCAGCCACATAAGAAGTGCCATTGTTATTGCGGTTAACCAGTTCCCCCTTCCATGTTTTAGCGTCAAGCAATTTAGTCAATATGTTCCTTAGTACTGTCTTGTTGCGCATACTGAGACTGACAGAACGATAATCATTTCCCAGCAATTCTTCCTCTGCCATTTCATTTATTTCACAGAATTTTCTGTTTACATGAATGATTTTTCCTTTGCTGTTAAAGATGATTACAATGGCAGACTGATCTAAAGCAAATTTATATTCTGATACTTCTTTGTATAAAGATTCAATGGCGATTTCTCTTTCTTTACGGCCGGTAATATTATTTTGTATGGCGATGAAATTAATTATTTCACCCGTATTATCGCAAATAGGTTTAATGCTTAAAGAAAGCCAGATGGCATTGCCATCTTTGTGATAAGTTAACAATTCTTCGGTTACTGCCTCGCCTCTTAATAATTTTTCAACCATGCGTTTTACCACCACTTTATCAGTAAACGGGCCATTCAAAATATTATTCAGATCCTTCCCTTTTACTTCCTCCAAGGTATAGCCACTGTTTCGTGTAAAACCATCATTTACCCATTCCACCATTCCATGCCCGTTTGAAATTACAATTGATTCATTTACCTGCGCCACCACTTTTGCAAGTAATCTTAACTGGGTATCTGCGGCAGAATTAATGATTTGTTCCTGCGATAAACTTTGTTTTATTTCACGGTTAAACAAAAGCAGTTGTTCTGTTTTAAAACCAATAAAATAAAAAAGGAGGCTTAAAAAAATTGGAGAAAAAACAATGATTAAAAAGTCAGGCGCAAATTCAAATATATGAAACCAGGGACCTCTAAAACCGTTAATATAATTTAGTGCCATCCCAATGATGATTAATATAACACCCAGCATAAAGCCTGCCGCCGTATATTTTACAACACCATTTAATGGGTCTTTTTTCATAACTGATTGTATTGGATTTTTTAAAAACCGAAGCCTTTTATGTTTTTGTACTTTTTGATTTATTAACTGAAATAATTTTAATTAAGTGTGATTGCTTTTCGTTGTGCTTTGTCCCAGGTTGCCTTTTGTTGCCCGGATAAATACCGTTGCAGCCCCGCCAGTACTGCATAATTCATGATGCAGAAATAATAAGGCACAAATACAGGCTTAAATTTTACCCGCCTGTTTTCCAAAACAAAACCAATCATAGCCGCTGTATAAAACAATACCTGCGCTAACATTAACGTCATGTAAAACTGGCTTCCGTCTTTTATCAATGACATGTTTAACACAAAAACCGCTATCAAAAGTAAAGGAGTAATCGTCCATCTTAATACCCGGTGCGATATGTACTGAAAATATAACAAGGGGGTTTTGCTTACTGTGAGCTGGCCAGACAACCGGTAAATAGATTGCCACCCGCCTGCGCAGATACGCACTTTTCGTTTTAATTCTTCTGCCACGTTTTCAGAAGCTGTTTCTACTGCATACGCCTCCGATTCGTAAATAATTTTATAGCCGGAAGCGGCCATTTGCATAGACTGCATAAAATCATCCAGCAAGGTATCTTCAGGTAAATCGCGGTACAACGAAGTTCTGAAAGCTACCAGTTCTCCCGTGGCACCGCATGCACTGTTTAACTCTGAATCCAACTGTTTCAACATTGATTCGTACCTCCAGTAAATGCCTTCGCCTGCTGCACTTGCGCTGTCTGCAGCATCGTTAATAATTCTTTTTTCGCCCGATACAC
>JAYUBR010000749.1:0-14816 GCA_043740775.1 Ferruginibacter sp.
ATTCTATCAACGGTATCCGCAATCATGAATTGATTCAGCAACTATTTCAATACCTGCCGCTGGATGGCTACGCTGACAATGTAAATTATATCCGTATCAGTAGCAATTTTCCTTATTACCACCGCAATATTTTTGGCATTTATAAAAATTACCGGGTTGGCTATACCGACAGTACCGGTGCAGAAAAAACTACCTTATTGCCCATGTTTAACCCCATAATTGATTCTTCCTTTAAAAGAAAAAAACCTCCGCTGGAACCACGGCCACCCCGCAGCCTGCTTAATAAAGAACGGCGGGAAAGCTATCGTTCCCTCAGCATTGACAGCAATATCAACACCGCAATCATTACCTTAAATACTTTCAGCAATGGCGGTGGCAGGCACTTGCGTTCGTTTATAAAACAGTCTTTTAAAGCCATCAAACAACAGCAGGTAAAAAGTCTGGTGGTAGACCTGCGAAGCAATGGGGGCGGGGATATTAACATGTCTGCATTGCTTACCAAATATTTACGCAATACGCCTTTTAAAATGGCTGATACAGCGTATGCCATTGCCCAATCATTCGGCCCTTATACTAAATATATCAGGCAGGGTTGGCTCAGTAATATCGGTTTACTGTTTGTATCAAAAAAGCAAAAAGACGGATATTCTCATTTTGGTTATTGGGAAAGGCATTGGTTTCATCCAAAGAAAAATAATCATTTTGATGGAAAAATATATGTGCTCATTAACGGCCCCAGTTTTTCTGCCACCACTATATTTTGCAATGCCGTAAAGGGGCAAAACAATGTAACCCTTGCGGGAGAAGAAACTGGTGGGGGCTGGTATGGCAACAGTGGCTTACTGATTCCCGATATTACTTTACCCAATACAAAACTAAGGGTAAGGCTTCCGTTTTTTAAAATTGTTCAGTTTAACCATACGATAAAGAATGGCCGCGGAGTGGCACCTGACCTCTTTATTCCACCAACAGTGGATGGTGTACGAAATGCCATTGACAGAAAAATGGAAATTGTAAAAGGGCTTATAAAGGCAGGCGGGTAACAGTTGCAGTTCTTCTTATTTGCTTATAAAATAACTACATCAATTGCCATAACAGTAACGGTTAAACACAGTATTAATGAATCGTAAAAGCATCGGCATCTTTCCAAAACGGAAACTGTGTTCTTACTTTATCTACTTCTTCTTTTTGCAATGTGATGGTAAAAACATTTTCTTCATCTGCCATGTGGTATAATACCTGCCCCAACGGATCAATCACCAGGCTGTTGCCACTGTAATACACATTTTTATTGTCTTTGCCAACCCGGTTTACGCCTGCTACAAAACATTGGTTTTCTATCGCCCTCGCACACAACAATGTTTTCCAGGCATGGCTTCTTCTTTCGGGCCAGTTGGCTACATAAATTAAAAGATCGTATTCACTTTCCGCCGAGGTGGACTGCTGCCGGCTCCATACCGGAAACCGAAGGTCGTAGCAAACCTGCAGGTTAATTCTCCAGCCTTTTACAGAGGCAATCAATCTTTTATTTCCTGCTGTATAATGTTTGTCTTCGTCACCATACCCAAATAAATGACGCTTGTCATAATGGCCCATTTCCCCGTTTGGCAACATCCATATCAACCGGTTAAAATACTGGCCATCTTCTTCAATAATTAGGCTTCCGGTTATAATTATTTTGTTGTTTTCAGCCCTTTCTTTCATCCAGGCAATGGTTTCTCCCTCCATTGTTTCTGCAAATAATTCCGGCACCATCGTAAATCCGGTACTGAACATTTCCGGCAGCACCACTATTTCTGTTCTTTCGTCCATGGCCTCAATCTTTTCTTTCAGCCGCTGAAGATTAGCAGCCTTATTTTCCCAGCTAAGATCGGTTTGAATTATAGTGAGTGTAAGAGATGACATGGATAATTATTTTAAAACAAAAATACAATAATTAATAGGATGCATTTACGGGTAAAATATTTTTACCGTAGTGTTGTCCGGGCTAAGAAGCCCTATGGTTCATCCTTGCGTCGCCCTCTTGTACAAAAACAGCCTTGTTCATCTTTATCTAAGCGTAGTATGGGGCAGCGGTATTGTACAATAAAAACGCCGTTTATTTCTAAACAGCGTGCTAATTATTTACAAAAAGTTACATTATTTATTTCCTGTGCGTTGTGTTCCGTAACCTTGCCTCCCACCCCTGTCGCTTGAATGCATGCTGCGTCCACCGCGGTTAAAAGTTTTTAATTTCGGTCCGCCTGCCTGCGGTATAAATGAACCGGCACTTAACGGGTAAGGATGACTGTCTACTACCGGAATATTTTTGGCAATCAGTTTTTGAATATCCTTCAGTTCTGTTCTTTCTTCCTGGTCGCAAAAAGAAAGCGCAATACCGGTATTACCTGCCCGGCCGGTACGTCCTATACGATGCACATAAGTTTCAGGCACATTCGGCAATTCAAAATTTATAACATGGGTCAATTCATCAATATCAATTCCCCGGGCAGCAATATCCGTTGCTACCAATACCCGCAGGTTACCATTTTTAAAATTGCTCAATGCATGCTGACGGGCATTCTGCGATTTGTTACCATGGATGGCAGCCGATGTAATATTTTCTTTTTGCAGAATTTTTACCACTTTATCTGCACCATGTTTGGTACGGGTAAAAACCAGTGCGGTAACGATTGCTTTATCTTTTAAAAGATATAATAAAAGGCCCGGTTTATTGGCTTTATCTACCAGGAACAAACTTTGTTCAATCGCATCTACTGTAGAGGATACCGGGGTAACTTCTACCTTCGAGGGATTGGTTAATAATACATTTGCCAGTGTTTGAATTTCAGGTGGCATGGTGGCAGAAAAGAAAAGGGTTTGCCTTTTTGCCGGCAATTTGATGATCACTCTTTTTACATCGTGAATAAATCCCATGTCCAGCATCCTGTCTGCTTCATCCAGCACAAATATTTTTAAATGCTGCAGGCCAATATAGCCCTGGCTCATTAAGTCGAGCAGGCGGCCTGGCGTGGCTATTAAAATGTCTACGCCTCTTTGCAGTTGATTGGTTTGGTGTATTTGTGATACACCGCCAAAAATTACGGTATGTGATAAGCCTGTATATTTTCCATACGCTGCAAAGCTTTCGCCGATTTGTATAGCCAACTCTCTTGTTGGTGTAAGTATCAGCGCTTTGATATGTTTTGGTCCACGTAGGGCTGGTTTATCTTCATACAAAATCTGTAAAATCGGGATGGCAAATGCCGCCGTTTTACCAGTGCCGGTTTGGGCGCAACCCAGCAAATCTTTTCTTTCCAGTATTAAGGGAATGGATTGTTGCTGAATAGGGGTGGGGATGGTGTATCCTTCATCGGCCAATGCCTTCAGGATAGGTTCAATTAATTCTAATTTTCTAAATGCCATTAAATGGTTTTGATTTTTTTGAGGCTGGAAAGACGTTGCATTTTCTGAATCAGCGGAAATATATTTACCACCCCGGCTTACAACTTGCCGCATCATTAAAGTGGAGTAGGAGGCAAAGGTAGGGTTTTTTGCCCCAACCGCTAAAAAGTGGCATTGTTAAAGCATGCGTTTATACAAGACTTTTCAATTATCTGTAAAGTTCTGAGGTATTTATTAAAAGAAGTTTTAAGTGCTTTAAAATTCATCTCACTGTTTACCATCAATAATCAAAGGCGTATTACCCTTACCCATTACAATCACTTTTGCATTGGCGCTTAAAGCAATTTCCTTCATGGCTTTTATTTGTTCGTATTGTAATTGCTGGTCAGTAAGGCCCGTGTTGATGATCTTCTGATAATCGGCAATACCCTGTGCTTCTACTCTTTTTCTTTCTGCTTCCTGCTTTTCTTTCTGCAATACAAACTCCATTTTTTTGGCATCCTGCTCTGCATTTATTTTCGATTCAATGGATGCTTTTACCGAGTTGGGGAGGGTGATATTTCTTACCAGCAACTGCTCCAGCATTAGCCCTCTTTTTTTAAAATCATCCTCAATGCTTTTATAAATGCGTTGCTGAAATTCATCTCTTTTTGAGCCAAACAAATCTACCGCCTGGTAGTACACTGCATTATCCCGGATTTTGGTACGGGTGATGGGCCGAACAATTTTATCCCGGTAATCCTCACCGGTTTCTCTTAATAACCTCGGTGCATCTGCAGATACTACCCTGTACAAAACGGTCAAATCGATCGTTACTTCCAAACCATCGCTGGTCAATACTCTTATGGCGTCATCTCCTGTTTTATTGCCTTCATCATTTACACCGCTCATGGTATAGTTCTGCGTTTTCACATCCAGCTTTTTTACATCCAGTAAAGGATTTATAAAATGCAGGCCGCTGCCCATAATGTCGTTTTGAATACTGCCGAACAGACTTTTTACTCCAATTTCACCAGCATCAATCTGCTTAACGCAGGCGGTGGAAATGCCCAGCAAAATAAACACCAGCCCCAGTATGCGTCCGGCTCCTGCAAACTTTGCCGCAACCGGGTTATTTTTTACTACTACATTGATAGCAATAAAAATGATGAATCCCAATATGATAAGTACCATGATAAAATATTTTATGATGCAAGATCATTAAAAAAAAGGAGAAGCCCACTAATTCCCCCATGGGGGACTTTTGAACACCCTAATGATTTAGAGAAAATTTATTTCTTGAAAAGTACAATTAGAAAAGCTCTCTTACCCTTAATAAAACAGGATCTGCACAACATGCAGATCCCGTGCATCAAAAAGATAAAATCTGCCCGAATTAATGAGCTCTTCAAAAGTCCCCCTTGGGGGATTTAGGAGGCCTCTAATTATTTAACATCAACGGCATTACCAGCATCAGCAACTCTTCATTTTCGTCTATCTCTGTTGGTTTAATGATGCCTGCTTTTGTTGGCGTGCTTAATTCAATTACTATTTCAGGGGTTTCCGCAGCGTTTAGCATTTCAATTAAAAATTTAGCATTAAAAGCTATCTGCAGGTCTTCGCCATCGTACTGGCAGGCCATGCGCTCATTACCTTCAAAACTAAAATCTACATCTTGTGCTGCAAGGTGCAATTCGCTGCCGCTGATGCTTAACGCAACCTGGTTGGTACTCTTATTACTAAATACACTTACCCTGCGTAAGGCACTTTGGAAATCGTTTTTGTTCACCGTAAGTTTATACGGGTTATCAACTGGTATCACCACTTTATAATCAGGAAAACGGGCATCTATCAACCGGCAAACCAGTTCGGTACCACCATGCTTTACAAACAGGTGATTGCTGTTGTAAGATAAAGTCAGCTCATCTGCATTATCCGGCAACGCCGTTTTTAAAAGGTTCAATGGCTTTTTGGGGACAATAAACGTATCCGTTTTAGGACAGCTTACATCATTTCTTTTATATTTCACCAGGCGGTGTGCATCGGTAGCCACGCAGGTTAATCCCTTTTTATCCAGTTCAAAAAACACTCCTGTCATTGCTGGCCGCAAGTCGTCATTACTTACAGCAAACAAACTTTTATTGATGGCGGTAACCAAGGCAGAAGAGGTCATGGTAAAAGAATTGGCATCGTCTGCCAATGGCTCTTTAGGAAAATTATCGGGGTTTTCGCCCATTACTTTATACTTTCCGTTATCACTGGTAATTTCAACCCCAAAGTTTTTATCAATGGTAAAAGTGAGCGGCTGCTCGGCTATATTCTTCAATGTATCCAGCAATATTTTTGCGGGTATACAAACTCTTCCACTGTCTTTGGCTTCAATATCCAGGTGTACCTTCATCACCGTTTCCAGATCGGTAGCCACTACGGTTAGCTGGCCTCTATCAATTTCAAACAAAAAATCCTCTAAAATTGGCAATACGGTATTGGCATTAATAACACCGCTGATCTGCTGCAGTTGTTTAAGTAAGGCAGAAGAAGAAACAATAAACTTCATAATATAGTTTTATTAAAAATCAAAGATAAAATAATGGCAGTAATGAATCCAAGATATTATTTGTACCCTGTTATTCAAATGCAGCTTACTAAAGTAATTAAAAATTAACTGTCAGTTAAATTAAAGAACGGAAATTTATCCAGCCACTTTATTCAGTCCGAAAACACATACCCGGCGTCAGTGATATCTCCCTGTAACATCGCTTCCAAATGTATTATTTTCGGTGTAAAGATGACTGGTTTCATGCAACAACAATTTACTCCACAACAGGCTTTGCTAAAAGCCAAAAACTATTGTGCTTACCAGGAGCGTTGCCACAGCGAAGTAAAAGATAAATTATATGGCTTTGGTTTAAATAAAAACGAAACGGAGCAAATCATCAGCACCCTTATTGAAGAAAATTATTTAAACGAAGAACGGTTTGCTATAAGCTATGCCGGTGGACATTTCAGAACAAAAAACTGGGGCCGGGTAAAAATAAAATCCGAGTTAAAGAAAAAAATGGTCAGCCCTTATTGTATAAAAAGGGCTTTGAGTCTGATTGATGAGGAAGCGTATACAAAAACTTTGAACCGGCTGGCAGAACAGAAATTAAAAACACTGAAGGGCGAAAAGAATTTGTTTATCAAAAGAAAAAAATTGCAGGATTATTTGCTGCAGAAAGGATATGAAAATGATTTGGTAAGAGAAATTGTAAATAAAATCTGATAGTCCAATACCCGATTGTTTTATCTTACGAAGAAATAAAATCTTTCAGCCGTTTAAAATTTTTTTCTGAACGGGAGCTGAACAAATTACGGATACCTGTTGAAAACATTTTCATCAACCGGCTAAAAACAGGTTTGGTGGTTGTTTTAGTTTGCATGAGGATAGGATATTGATTTATAAAAGTACAAAACCTGCAAAGCCCGGCCAAGAGTGAATTTGCGCAAATTTTAAAACAGTATTTCCCGAAGAAATGGCTTCGTTTTAACCCGTTTAAAAAATAAGTACCAGACCTGATTTATCAAAAGCTCAATTTTTTCTACCAGTAATCCTGGTTATTTATCCCCTGATATGATATGCCTTTGGTTGTACAAAAGCCCGGATACCCTGGTAAGATAAAGTAGCGCCAAACCCGGAATGTTTTCTGCCCGACCATGGTAAAGCCGCACTTACCCTGTCGCAGCAATTCCAGTAAACACTCCCCGTATTCATTTGTTGCATTACCTGTTCTGCACGTTCAAAGCTTTTGGAAAACACTGCGGCTGTAAGCCCGTAATCTGTATCCAGCATTAGTTGTATGGCTTCCGCATCATCTTTCACTTTTTGTATTCCAACCACAGGACCGAAGGATTCTTCTTTCATTACTTTCATGGTATGGTCTACATTCACCAACACAGTCGGTTCAAAATAATACCCTTTGTGCGAAGGGACTTTTCCACCGCACATTACTCTGGCACCCATGATAACTGCATCATCTACCTGTGCAGATAAAAATGCCTGCTGCTCTTTTCTGCTCAATGGACCAATGTCTGTAGTTTTATCCAGCGGATCGCCAATTTTCATTTTTTTACATTCTTCCACGTAAGCATTTACAAAAGCATCGTACACTTTTTCATGCACATAAATTCTTTCAACTGCACAACAGCTTTGGCCGCTATTGTACAGCACGCCTTCCAGTGCATCTGCTGCAGCCTTCTCAATATTTTCTACATCATCCATTATATACAAAGGATCTTTTCCACCAAGTTCCAGATGGCAAGGCACCATTTTACCCGCTACTTTTTCGGCAATGTATTTTCCAGTGCAGTAACTGCCGGTAAAGAAATAGCCATTCAATGGCAACAGCAGTAATTGCTCCCCCACATTGCCATGACCAATCGCTGTTTGAAAACAATTTTCAGGAACACCTGCTTTATACAATAGCGCTTGTATATGCTGACCCGTTAATGTTGCATATTCTGAAGGTTTATAAAAAACAGCGTTGCCACTGATCAAGGCAGGAATAAAAACATTTACGCCCACCAAAAAAGGATAATTCCATGCTGAAATATTGGCGATCACGCCCAATGGTTCGTATACGATTTTTTCTTTGGTCGCACCTTCCGTTGTGATCCATTCTTCGGCCAGCCATTTTGCTGATTGATTAATAAAGAATTTGATGCGGCCACGGGCACCGTTTAGTTCATTGTAAGATTGCTGTAACGGTTTACCCATTTCGCTGGTAAGTGTAGCGGCCAGTTCGTCCTTATGTTCTTCGAGCAAATCATAAAAATGTTGAATTGCAGCAATACGATCCGTCATACTGGTTTTTGCCCAGGCCTTTTGTCCATTGGTAAGCAATTCAAATTTTTTCAGGATGGTTTGATTGGTATCCTCTTCTATTTCTGTTATGACTATTTCTGTTGCCGGGTTGATAATTTTCATAAAATCTTTGTTATTTTGCGTGTAAAGTATTTTTGCTTTCCATTGATTTTTTAATTTCTTTCATAAAACGATCTCTTATATTTTTTGCAGCAGGCAGATCGTTCAAATGAAATTTATACATTCTTTCAGGGTGCCATTGTATTGCGAGGAAGAAAGATTTATTTGCCTTTTCTGTCCATTCCACCCCTTCAATAATTCCGTCATCAGAACCGCAATTAATGGTTAACCCTTGGCCGAGTACATCAATGCATTGATGGTGGGCGCTATTGGTAATCGTTCTGTCTACCCCGGTAATTTCGTTCAGCAGGGTTCCTTTTACGATGTTTATTCCATGTGCTTTATCGTGTTGTTCAAAACGATGGATGGTATTGGCTGTAACGCCAATATCCTGTGTTAAAGTGCCGCCCAGCGCACAATTCACCAGTTGCATTCCCCTGCAAACACCCAGCAATGGTAGCTGGTACTGCCGGGTCATTTCAAATACTGCTATCTCAAACTCATCTCTTTTTTCATGAAAATGCAAAGGCGCATTTGGGTAAGTGGTGATGGGGTTATGATAGAATCTGGGGTGCATATCCACACCGCCGGATAATACAATACCGTCAAAATCCCTGATGGTGTTGGGATCAGTATGCAGTGGTGATAAAGTTGTTATCTCTATCAGGTCATTTCCTTTTAACCAGTTTACATAATTGCTATGTTTTTCATCTGAACCGGTATAGGTTACGCCAATTTTTATTGCAGGTTGCATCATTACAAAGCTTCTGTATACAATTGTTTAAAATCATTTCTTGTTACCGGCTTAGGGTTATTCGGGTGGCAAAAATCTGCCAGCGCAAGGTCACTCAAAGTTTCAATATGTTCTTCTTTTACCCCGATATCCCGCAACCTAACGGGCATGCCTACCTGCTGGTTTAATGCAAACAAATGATTTACGACTGCTTCGCCGGTGGTTGCTTCAAGGTTCATTGCCAGTGCCATTCTTTTAAATTCGGTTTCTAATCCGGGTGCATTAAAACGCATGCCGTAGGGAAGGTTGACCGCATTGGCCAAGCCATGATGCGTATCCAGTAAAGAAGACAACGGATGCGCCAGCGAATGCACCACACCCAATCCTTTTTGAAAAGCCACAGCACCCATGAGCGAGGCAATCATCATTTTGCTTCTTGCCTCAAGAGTGGGTTTATTTACTGCCAAGGCAATGGATTGGTTAATCAGGTAAATTCCTTCGAGGCCAATGCCACCCGCCATGGGATGAAAGTTCTTTGCAATAAATGCTTCCATGTTATGGGTCAGCGCATCCATGCCGGTTGCTGCTGTTACAAATGGCGGCAACTCCATGGTCAGTAACGGATCTGCAAAAACTATTTTCGCCATTAATTTGGGTGCAAACAAAATTCTTTTACGATGTGTATCATCTTCTGAAATAATAGCGCTTCTTCCCACTTCACTTCCTGTACCACTAGTTGTAGGCACTGTAATAAAATAAGGTACTTCTTCGGTAACATATTGGTCGCCGCCAGTGAGGTCATCATAATCAAACAAATCCCGGTGATGATTGATGCGTAATACAATGGCACGAGCCACATCCATAGCCGCACCACCACCAATCCCAATGATACAATCCCGGTTGGTTTCCTTGTATGCATCTCCGCCTTTCAGCACATCACTCTTCACGGGGTTTTTATGAATATCAGCAAACACTTCCACAGAAATAGATTTTGCTGTAAGGCTGTCTTTGATATCTTTAAAAAAATCAAGGCCGCTCACCATTGGGTCTGTAACAAGCAAGGGTCTGCTTAATCCATTAGCCAATAAATGACCGGGTAATTCTTTTATGGCGCCGGCGCCAAAGCGGATAATCGTTGGAAAATTAAATTGTCTTATTACACTAAAATCTGTCATAAAAATAATTTATTTTATTTTGATAGAATCGCTGATGACACTGATTTGAACGGATCATCACGGATAGGGTATACAATGAACAAAATTTTAATGAAGATAATAACTAAAGACTAAATTTTTAATTCTGCGTTTAAGCTCTTGCTGGCAGATAGTTTCAGCTATATCAATATTTTTGCAACTTTACATTCGCAGTTGTATTTTCCTCCATTTTAATTTCAATTACAATTTCCTCCTTTCTTTTTTGTAATACCGGTGCAATGCCCAGCACCATACAAACAGCCAGGATAAATGCAAATAATAAAATACGGAAGAAGCGGATCAGTGGCTTAAACTTTTTCACACTACAGTCAATTAAGTATTTACAGCCATCAGCCTACAGCAATAAACTTTTATGAATAAATTTGAATCACGCCAAATCAATTGGCAGATGGATAGTGCTATCCAATAAGAGAGGAGAAAATATCGGTACCAGCGTTTTGAGGAATCGTCTTTATTTTAATAAACCGGGATGCCGTTTTGAAAAAATGCAATGTTTTTAAAGCTTGGTGAAATTGAATTTTTGCAAGATTATTATGCAGCAGTAAAGTGTATTTGTTGGTTTGTGATGAAGCAAAAAATAAACTGATTTTATGTTTTGTATAAAATGATACTTTGTATGAAACAATTTGCTTTGCAGATGCAGGAATGTTTGAATAAACTAATTCAGTTGTAACCTTTTGCGGTAGCAAGGTTTCTGCATTGGTGCCAAATACAGGTAAAGTAAAAATGCAAAAAACCAAAGCTGCTGTCAGCAGGCATTTTGACAGAACTTCTTTATAAAATATAAATTTTAGTTTCAGCATTTAATGTAAAGTTGATTTGTATTACTGCGTTTGCTACAACCAATAAAAGAGCTTTCAGATTTAAGGAGAGTACAATGGAGCTGAAAAAGTAAAAGAGTGCGACGCCAATGAAGTTCCACATAACTGCTGTATTTGCCCGGTCAATAAAAAACGTCTTAACGGCTAAACGGCAAAATCTAAAAAACGGCAACTAAATAATCTCCAGGTATCTTTTCAGTTCCCAATCCGTTACCACTTTCGAAAACTGTCGCCACTCCCACTCTCTTGTGGCCGTAAAATGTTCTACAAAAGTGGCACCAAATAATTCACTCGCAATGGGCGAAGTTTTCATGGCCTGTGTTGCTTCCCACAAATTTTTTGGTAATGTACCATTCTTTGTATCTGCGTACCCATTACCTGTTGTTGGCAGTGTTTTTAATTTTAGTTTATTGTTAATGCCATACAAACCTGCGGCAAGACAGGCTGCCATTGCCAGGTAAGGATTGCTGTCGGAACCTACCACCCTTGTTTCCAGCCTGGTGCTGCTGCTGCCGCCGGGCAAAGCACGCAAGGCTGTGGTGCGGTTATCAATGGCCCAGGTTAAAGTAGTGGGTGCCCAGGCACCTTCCACCAATCTTTTATAACTGTTTACAGTAGGTGCAAACATAGGTAGTATAAAGGGCAGACAGGCCAATTGACCAGCCATATAACTTTCCATTAAAGCACTGATACCTGAGGCCTTTTTTTTATCATAAAACAGGTTTTGTTTTTTGTCTTTGCTCCAAAGGCTTTGGTGAACATGGCCACTGCAACCCGGTAAATTTTCATTGAACTTAGCCATAAAAGTGGCAATCACCCCATGCTGATGGGCTATTTGTTTTACGCTGCTTTTAAACAATACCGCCCTGTCCGCCGCTTCCAAAACTTCTGAATAGGTAATGGCCGCTTCGTATACACCGGGCCCCGTTTCTGTATGCAATCCCTCAATGGGAACGCCAAACTTTTTCAGCAGGTCGAACAGGTCATTGAAATAATTATTTTTTTGTGCCACCCGCTGCAGCGAATAACCGAACATTCCGGGCGTCATTGGTTTTGTATCGCGGAATTTTCCGGCATACAGTTCTTCGGTATTATCTACCAGGTTAAACCACTCAAATTCCTGTGAAAAAAACGGCGTATAGCCGTTGCCGGTAGCCTGGCCAATTATTTTCTTTAATAAACTGCGGGGGCAAACTTCCAAACCATTTCCCTTGCTGTCGCAAAAATCTGCCAGGAAAAAAGGTGTTTCATTATCCCAGGGAATTTGGCGAAAAGTATTAAGGTCAACCACCGCTGTTGCATCAGGGTAACCCGAGTGCCAGCCAGTAAACTGGCTATTGTCGTAGGCAACATCCGCCGAATCCCAGCCAAAAACTACATTGCAAAAGCCAAAGCCTTTTTCAACAATAGAGGTAAATTTTTCAAAGCTGATGAGTTTGCCCCGAAGAATACCGTCCACATCGGTGATGGCCAGTTTTACCTTTTCTGTATTTTGCTCGGCTAATTGCCGTAGCACCTTATCCAGTAATTGTGGTTGATTGGACATCTGTTTTTGTTTTTACAATAAAATGAAACCAAATATAAGCAAGTGCAAGTATAGCAAAAAAGATCATGGCTAATTTTATGTTGAGAGTGGTCATCGCCACCAGTGAAATGACAGCAATGATCAATGCAATAATCGGAAACCAGGGATACATCGGCACTTTAAATGGCCTTGGCATCAGGGGTTCTTTTTTGCGCAACACCAGTACCGCTATCATGGCAAAAATGTATAACACAATGGCTCCGAAACAAGCGATGGTAATGATGTCGCCGGTTTTGCCGGTAAATAAAGCGATGATACCAATAGTCATATTCAGCAGCAGTGCATTGACAGGTGTTTTAAATTTCTGGTGAATTTTACCAAACACTACCGGGATACAACCCGTTTTACCAAACTCATACGAGGCACGGCTTGCAGCCAGTATCAAACCATGAAAAGATGCAACCAGCCCCATTAAACCAATGGTGATAAGCAAATGATACAACCATGCGCTGTTGCCTGTAATCTGCGCCAAAGCCAATGGCAGTGGCGAATCGGAAGCATCTGCGCCCGCTGTGGCGTATACTACTTTTTCCCAGCCACCCACACCAACAGAAGAGATAAATACCAATGCACATAAAATAATTAATGTAAGTAAAGCAGAGCCAAAACCCTTCAATACATTTTTCTGTGGGTTAACGGTTTCTTCTGCTACGTTGGCAACACCTTCAAGCCCCAGGAAAAACCATACGGCAAAAGGTGTGGCTGCCCAAACACCTTGCCAGCCATTAGGAAAAGCATTTTGTGTAAGGTTGGTCCAATGAAAATGCGGCAGGGTAACACCACTGAATAACAGCAGTTCAAATACTGCGAAAGCGGTAATGATGAGTTCAAAAGTTGCAGCGGCTTTTACTCCGTACATATTTAACCCGGTAAAAATAATATAGGCAACTACGGCAATACTTATGACAGAAAACTGCGGCAAAAAAATATGAAAATAAGCGCCGATAGCAGCCGCAATAGCCGGTGGCGCAAAAACAAATTCAATGATCTGTGCCATGCCTGCAATAAAGCCAATATCTTTTCCCATTGCCCGGGTGGCATAATCAAATACGCCGCCGGCCTTGGGTATAGCACAGGCCAGCTCAGCGTAAGAAAAAGTAAACGTGATGTAGAGGATGATGATAAAGAAAGTTGCAATGGCCAATCCTAAAGTACCGCCAACGGGCAGGCCAAGGTTCCAGCCAAAATACATTCCTGATATTACATAACCTACACCGAGGCCCCAAAGCATTAAAGGTCCAAGTGTTCTTTTTAATTCTGTTGATGAAGCCGTGCTGCTGGTAATTGGTTGTTCCGCCATTGATTTTTTATTATGCTTAAAGATAAGCATCAAAGGCTATAGATTGAAATGTAGTTGTTGTAAATAGTATTTGCCGTTAAGGCGTTTTTATTGTGGGGGCAAATGCAGCATTAGTCATAATGTGAGGGGCTGAGGATGCGACCATCCGAATGGAAAATCTCTTCATTTTTGTTATGTTCAAAGGCGGTATCCATATCAATTTCAAGTGAATTTACTTATTGTAAAGCTGATAAAAAAAGGGTGGTAAAAAATAGAAATTGAGGCGTAAATATTGGTAACAGCCAACCTGCTGCAACAATATATTTTTTAGGTTACCCATTTTTTTCAAAAGTATTTTAGGCAAATAATGCGTAACTTTAGGAGATAAAAAAATGCAAAAACAGCAGCCACATATTATTAATACCGCCCTGCTTTGGGAGTATGATTTAACTACATTCAATTACGAAAAATCGTATAAAATTGTAATTGAAAGAGTATTGCAAAGAGGCAATCTGAATGAGTGGCGTGAAATGGTTAGCCTATATAGCAAAGCGCAAATTTTAGAAGTAGTTGATTGGAGCGCCCAGTTAGATGAACGGGACAAAGTTTTTTCCAAATTCTTTTTAACCTCCGAATTTTTACATGCTGCATAAAAACCCATTGATTATTTCGCCACATACTTTTCAATTAATTCAGCAATTGCAAAGTTTGCCGGAACTGGCTGGTTTTTATTTAGTGGGTGGTACGGCATTGGCTTTACAATTAGGCCATAGAAACTCTATAGATATTGATTTATTTAGCCAAAATAATTTTACTGCAATTGAAATAGAAGATGCATTAAAAGGCAAGCATGATTTT
>JAYUBR010000750.1:0-4784 GCA_043740775.1 Ferruginibacter sp.
GCATGCCTTCTTCTGCCAATTTCCAAAGCAGCCGCAATGGTAATGGCTTTAGCTATACCAATACCTTTTACTTTTTGTAATTCTTTTAAAGAAAGTTTACCTAATTCATTCAGGTTATAACCGCCCAATTGTAATACATCTTTGGCAATTTCTACGGCTGATTTTTCTTTATTGCCATTGTTAATTAAAATGGCCAGTAATTCGGAATCGCTTAAAACAGCTGCTCCTTTTATTAACAACTTCTCTCTTGGCCTGTCGTCCACAGCCCAGTTTTTTATAGACGTGGAAGGTTTGTTGATATTTTCCATTGTATAAATTTAAACATCAGTTTATAAACGATAGTTTTGCACCATCTTAATATTCGTTCATCTTCCAATTGAAATTATATGTCATACAACGCAAAGCTTTTTTCCGGCACCGGCTCTCAGTACCTCTCTGAGGCTATTGCCCAAAAATTTGGCGAGCCTTTAGGTAAAGTAAATATACAACGCTTTAGTGATGGCGAAATTGGCGTGGAATTTCAGGAAAGTATCCGTGGCCAGTTTGTATTTTTAATTCAAAGTACTTTTGCTCCTACAGATAACCTGATGGAATTGCTGTTAATGATTGATGCCGCTAAAAGAGCTTCGGCTTACAAAGTAATTGCTGTAATGCCCTATTATGGATATGCGAGGCAAGACCGGAAAGACAAGCCTAGGGTTGCAATTGGTTCAAAACTGGTAGCCAATATGCTAACCGCTGCTGGGGCAGACAGGGTAGTTACAATGGATTTGCATGCGCCGCAAATACAGGGCTATTTTGATATTCCTGTGGATCACCTTGATGCCTCTGCCATCTTCATTCCGTACATAGAAAGTCTGAAACTTGAAAATCTCACTTTTGCAGCGCCGGATGTAGGCAGTGCAAACCGCATCAGGGAAGTAGCTACTTACTTTGAAAGTGAAATGGTTATTTGTGACAAACACAGAAAAAGAGCCAATGAAATTGCCAGTATGGTAGTTATTGGTGATGTTGCAGACAGGGACATTGTACTGATAGATGACATCTGCGATACAGGTGGTACCCTGGCTAAAAGTGCCGGATTGTTAAAAGAAAAGGGAGCACGAAGCGTAAGAGCTTTTTGTACACATCCCGTTTTAAGTGGCAAAGCTTACGAAAATATTGAAAACAGTGTGCTGGAAGAGTTGGTTGTTTGCGACACAATCCCTGTAAAACATCTCGGCGGAAAAATAAGAGTAGTTTCAACCGCCGGGCTTTTTGCTATCGCAATTCGCAATGCATTGGAAAATAAAAGTATTAACAGCCTGTTTTTACGTAGTCGCATGGCTAGTAAAAATATTTAAGAGCTTAGTTATTAAGGCATTGGGGTAATTGGTGTTGGTGTTATTAGATTGTCAATTATCATTTAAATAATTATCCATTATTTTCCTACCTTTGCGCCTCATAAAAAAATAATTAAATGAAAACGATTACAATCGAAGGACAAATCAGGACCGAATTTGGCAAAAAAGCCACCCGCCAACTTCGCCTTGAGGAAAAAGTGCCAGCTGTAATTTACGGAGGTGCTGAGGAGATTAATTTTGCTGCTCCTGCAACTGCTTTTAAAAACATTGTATACACGCCGGATTTTATGGTAGTAGAAGCTACCATCGGTGGAAAACAATACAGATGCGTTCTGAAAGACTTGCAGTTTGATAAAGTAAGTGACCATTTAATACATGTCGACTTTTTAGAACTGGTAGAAGACAAAAAAGTAACGGTTACTTTACCGCTTAAGTTTACCGGAGCCCCTGCAGGTGTTAAAGCAGGTGGTAAACTGGTTACAAAAATGAAAAGCCTGAAAGTTAAATTGTTGCCTAAATATTTACGTGAAAATATTGAGCTGGATATTACTAACCTGGCTTTGAATGAAAATATAAGGGTACAGGATGTAAAGGCTGATAACATGGAAATTATGAATTCGCCACGTATTCCTATTGCTTCCATAACAATGACCCGCCAGTTAAAACAGGAAGAAGCTGCTGCTCCTAAAAGTGCTGCTCCCGCTAAGGCTGCTCCTGCTAAAGCTGCTCCTGCAAAAGCTGCTGCACCTGCTGCTGCCAAAGCTGCTCCGGCTTCAAAAAAATAAGTTGATTTTATTGTATTTTATACTAAAAAAATGCCCTGATTTTACAGGGCATTTTTTATACCGGGCAACTATAAACTTTAATTACCTTTGCCCACTTAAATTAATATTATGGGAATGGATAGAAATACAGTGATTGGTTTTGTGTTGATAGGTTTGCTGTTAATGGGCATGTTTTATTTTAATAATAAGGGCAATGCGGCCTTTCAGGCAGAACAAAAAAGAATGGAAGATTCAATTGCAAGAACAAAGCCTAAAGTTGATTTGGTTAAGCAAAAAACAGATTCACTTAGTTTTGATTCTACCCGCAGGCAAAAGGCTGCTGGTAGTTTGCAGCAATCTGCTTCAGCAACAGAAGAATTAACTACGCTGGAAAATGAAGTGATGAAAATTACTTTTACCAACAAAGGGGGACAGCCTAAAATAGTTGAATTGAAAGATTACAAAACATTTGATGGGAAACCTGTAGTTGTACAACAAGGAGATTTTAATAAAATTTCTTATGATGTTAATTCAGGCGAAAATCAAAAAGCCAATACAGCCGATCTTGCTTTTGTTCGAGGTACAAAAACAGACAATGCAGATAAAAGTCAAACCATCAGCTTTAGTATTAAAGATTCAACAGGTAAACAAATTAGCCATCAATATACTTTGCATCCCAATGATTATTTAATCGACTTTGCAATTGTAATGAATGGTGCTGATAAACTGGTGGCACAAAATACCATTAACCTGCAATGGCAAACCCAAACTAACCAAATTGAAAAGGATCAGCTATATGAAAAGCAGCAAACCCATATTTCTTACTTAACAGATGGCGGGTACGATTTTACCATGCTTGGCAATAATGGGGATGACAAAAAATTCGAAAAACCCGTTGACTGGCTTTCGGTAAAACAACAATTTTTTGTAACTGCTCTGGTAAATAAAAGTAAATTTCAAACTGCCGAAATTAAATGGATTGTACCAGCAGATACTTCGTTGCATATTTTAGCGCAAACAGTGGCTAACTGTCGTATCAATTTGCAAGCGGGTAATAATAATGCAACTGTTCCTTTACAATTGTATTACGGACCCAGCGATTATCATGTATTAAAAGTATACAACAATCAAATGGAAAATATTGTGCCTTATGGCAGTGGTATTTTTGCATTTGTTAAATATATCAACAGGCATTTACTGTTACCTGTATTTGACCTGTTAAGAAAAAACGTGGCAAGTATGGGTATTGTAATTTTATTACTCACACTTTTTATCCGTTTACTAACTTCACCCATTTTATATAAAAGTTATGTAAGCGGCGCAAAAATGAAAGCCTTAAAACCTGAGATTGATAAGCTGAAAGAAAAGCATGGTGAGGATAAACAGGCTTTTAGTATGGACCAGATGAAGTTATGGAAGTCAGCAGGAGTAAGCCCTTTGGGCGGATGTTTGCCGGCAGTATTACAGATACCTATATTTATGTCACTGTATTATTTCTTTCAGTCTAATATTTCATTAAGAGGGCAAAGCTTTTTGTGGGCAAAAGACCTGGCTGCTTATGATTCTATTTATAACATCCCGTTTACTATTCCCTTTTATGGTGATCATGTAAGCCTGTTTACACTTACTGCCGTAATAACCAGTTTATTGATTTCGATATACAGTATGACGAATATGCAGGATAATTCCAATCCTGTTATGAAATACATGCCTTATATTTTTCCTGTTTTATTGCTGGGCGTTTTTAATAAATTACCATCCGCTCTTACCTGGTATTATACCATCTCCAATACCATCACCTTGATTTTACAGATTGTGATTCAGAAATATATTATTGATCATGATAAAATTCTGGCACAGATAGAAGAGAACAGGAAAAAACCAGTCAAGCAAAGTAAGTTGCAGGAAAGGATACAAGCCATGCAGGATACAAACAAAAAAGTGCAGGATTTAAAAGCCAAAACTCAAAAAAAGTAAATACAAATTGTTAAATATCTAAGCCTGCATGTGTTAATAACCTGCAGGCTTTTTCGTGAAGCTCGTTTCAGATATTTTGGCACAGGATTTCACTATCTTTATTAAAATACAAACAATGAAAATTATGAAAGGGGCAGCAATGGTTTCAATGATGGTATTAAGTACTTATTTGTATGCGCAAAAAACAATTTCTGAAGGAACTTTAACCTATACAATTTCTACCCAATCAGATACCAAAACTACTCAACCCGATCCGTTAAGCGGAGCCACCAATACTATTTATTTAAAAGGAAGTTTGAGCAAAACTGAAATGGCAAGTCCCTTAGGAAAAGAAACTACCATCTATGATGCTAAAACCGGCGTAGGTGTTATTTTAAAGGAATACAGCGGTCAGAAACTGATGATCACTTTAACAAAGGACAACTGGGTAAGTCAAAATAAAAAATTTGAAGGAATAGTTTTTGTACCTACTTCCGAAACAAAAAAGATTGCGGGTTACAATTGTACAAAGGCTACCGCAAAATTAAAAGATGGCAGCGAAATGATTGTTTACTATGCGCCGGAAGTAAATATCAATGATAAAAATTATAGTCAGTTGTTTAAAAATTTGCCGGGGCTGGCTGTAGAATACGAATTTGAAAGTGGTAAATTAAAATTTAAATATGCACTCGCCTCTGTTGATCCGGGTGCAGTGCCGGTA
>JAYUBR010000751.1:0-4783 GCA_043740775.1 Ferruginibacter sp.
AGTTCACCAGCAGTTGGGGCACCAGCTTTTGCAGCTGTAACATCTGCAACTGTGCCAGTAGCTCCTCCATTGGGATCCGGAGCTTTTGTTGTAGCCGCCTCGGCCAAAGGAACGGCAACTGCGGTTTTGGATGTATCTGTTGCAGTGGTAACTTTAACAGAATCAGCCTTGGTGGAATCTGTTTGCGCATTTACTATAACGGGCATTATTCCAGTAAAAAAAACAAATGCAAATAAAATTATTTTACGTATCATTATTTTTGAATTTAATTGTTAAAAGATTTAAAGTGAATCGCCCGGGCCTGAGGTAGAAGCTTCGCCTCTGGCGCCATTTCTAATTCTTACCGATTCCTCTATGTCGTAACTAAAAATCATCCCATCACCTATTTCTCCGGTAAAGGCTGCTTTCTCAATACACTCAATTGTTTTGACTACGTTGGCGTCTTTCAATACAATGGATATGAATATTCTTGAAATGTATTGGGTATCGTACACCGTTCCTCTATAACTATGATGCATCTCTCCTAATTGTTCATTTCCAATTCCGGCAGCTTCCCAGTAGGAAAAAAAGTCAATACCAGCTTGCTTTAATGCAGTCTTGACATCCTCAAATTTTGATGTTCTGACAATGGCTTCAATTTTTTTCATGATAATTTTTTAATAAATGAATAAAGTTTAGAATATATAAACAACAGCGATTGAAAAACTGAAAGCAGATTTTGTACCCGTTCCATTTTCTTTCAATTAGATTTTTTTTTGATCATTTTCCTGAGATTAGCTAAAGTTGATGAGAAGATGCAGGTAAGTTTAAGGTTATAAAAAATTATTAGACAAAAATGGTTTAGAATTTGTAAACTGCCGCCAGTAAAGCTGTGGCGGTTGATTTAGAACCGGTACCATCGCTCTTGGTAAAAATTTCACTTTGCGCAGATTCAACTCTTATTTCAGGAATAAGGGTAAAAGGACCAACTTTATAATTTAAAGACAAGGTGTTTGCAAAAATGTTTTTTGTACCATAATATACCACTTTACTATCACTGATCAGCTCACTTCTTAAAGTAAGGCCAACTGCCGGAGTAGGATCCGCATTAAGATAAAGCGCAAAACCTTTCCAACTGCCGCTCGGGCTGGGAGACCCATCAATTTGCTTACGGTCTTGCATTGTTGCATTGAAACCGATACCAAATTTATCCGTCACTGTAGCATTCAAAACCAGATCAAGCTGACTTAGACTTTTAAGCGCAGACGTTACATTTCCATTGTTATCTTCAATCCTTGTAGGGTTGGCACCCGTCTTAGAACCAAAATAACCAGCATAATTCAGGTAAGCTTTAAATTTACCATTTTTAGATCCGCCACTAAATTGTGCGATCAATGTTTTTGTACTGGTTGTAGAAGTGGTCTGGTCAATGAAGTTAGCAACACCTACCATAAAACCTACAGGTCCTGCAGTAACATCCATCTTTACACCAGTGTGAGAAAACGGGCCATTGGTAAACATGTAAGACATGCTATAGTTCCTGTTTAAGGGAGCATCCATTACCTCGTAACCAACATGAGTAGCAAATTTACCAGCGGTAAGTTTTACGTCTTTTGACAATGCATAAGTAATATACAGTTGCTTAACCATTGCAAGGGTTGACTTGGTGGCAGATTCGTAGTAAGAAAACTCTTCGGCCCTTGTACCAAAGCCAAGATCGGCAGTAGCAGTTACTTTACCAGATAAAGCAGTTGCATCTGCTTTTATAGTTGCCATACCAAGTGCAAATGAACTCTGTGAATTGGTAAAACTGGTTTTGTTGTTACTGTTTCCCGAAGCATTGGAAAAATTGTAGCGGTAATAACCATCAACAGATCCGGAAATGGTTAAGGATTTTGTAGAATCCTGAGCAAAAAGAGATTGCATGGTTACCAAAGCGATGATTGCAGTTCCAAAAATTTTTTTAATCATTTTTTTTGTTTTAGTAGTTGGTTAAGTAAAGAGTTTGAATAATTTGTGGCAATGCAATTCATCTTATTTTAATAGATTATTATAGATATACTGCTTTATAATAATCTAAATGTCTTTTGCAATAATACGCAGAATAATTAAATGTAACCCATATTTAATTACATATTTATTAATTTTATGTGTACAAATAGGTCATTTTATTAGATAATTTTAAATTTTTATTACAAAATATGCTACATTTAGCCTTAAGTATTAACATTATAAAATAGTACATATAATATATTATAGGGATTACGTTATGTAGATAACGCATATTTATTCATTTTTTAAAAAAATGGACAAAAAAAATCTGCGATCATCAATCGCAGATTTTTTTTTAATCTTTTCGAAATTTTAGTGAACAGGTCTTTCTTCCAATGTTCCTTCAGATTTTACCAATAAGGTTCCCTGCACATAATTTTCCCCGTGTTGTGATTCATCTAACCCTGCAGTTTCTTCATCTTCCGAAACCCGTAACGGGTTAACAAAATTGATGAATTTAAAAATAAGCCACCCTACCACAAAGCTATAACTGGCAACGATAATCATTCCCTTAAACTGGGTAAAAAATAAGTCGCCTCCAAAAAATAAGCCCTGGTGATTGACGGTTGCATCCAAACCAACTCCGCTGTTCACGGCATGAGATGCAAATACGCCTGTCAATAACATTCCAACAATACCACCTATTCCATGGCAGGGAAAAACATCCAGGGTATCATCTACTTTAGACCTTGTGCGTAAAGAAACAGCCAGGTTTGAAATAATTGCAGCAATAAAACCAATAAAGGCACTATGGGCAATTCCCACAAAACCAGCACCTGGTGTGATGGCAACAAGACCAACAACCGCACCAATACAAAATCCCTGAACTGAAGGTTTTTTCCCCCGTAATACATCAAAAAACATCCATGATAAACCTGCAGTAGCGGCTGCGATATTTGTAGTGGCAAAAGCTGATACCGCAAGGGTATTGGCTGCCAGGGCAGAACCTGCATTAAAACCAAACCATCCAAACCAAAGCAAACCGGTTCCTATGAGTACATAAGGTACATTGGCAGGATGATTTTCAATATTTTCAATATGCGATTTTCTTCTTTTTAAAACCAATGCACCGGCAAGCGCAGCACATCCGGCGGTAATATGAACTACAGTACCTCCAGCAAAATCAAGCACCCCCATTTTAAATAAAAAACCGTCGGGATGCCAGGCCCAGTGACAAACAGGGAAATATATAAATAAACAAAACAGTACAATAAATAAAGCGTAAGAAGTAAATTTAACCCTTTCCGCTACTGCACCCACAACCAATGCAGGGGTAATAATGGCAAACATTAACTGAAATATTGAAAATAGTGTTAACGGAATAGTTGGACCACCAACCCAAGGTGCGCTGGAAACAACATTTTTATAAAACAAGTGAGACATCGGATTTCCAATAATACCGTTTATGCTGGTTCCGAAAGACATTCCGTAACCAACCGTAAGCCATAATACAGTAACGATACCAGCCGCAACAAAACTTTTAATCATGGTGCTTAATACATTCTTTCGGTTAACCATGCCACCATAAAAAAATGCCAGGCCAGGCGTCATTAAAAATACCAACGCAGTTGCTATCAGTACCCAAGTAATATCACCAGTTACATACTTCGATGTATCAGCAAAAACTTCTGCTGTAGGAAAGAATAAGCTACCAACAGCTACTGCTGTAAGCGCAAAGAAGGGTAGCACTTCTTTAATTCCGATTTTCTTCATAATTTTTACCATTTTAACATTAAATATTATTATATACTTAGTTATTTATACAATATTAAGCCAAATTCCTAATTAACCATCAAAAAAATAAACGAAATTCCAAACATTTTGTCAATAACATTAAATTAACTCCAAAATTTAAATACATTAATTATATATATTATAAATACCTATCCGTAATTGCTACATTATTACAAAACTAATATCAAAAACTAAATAAAACAGGCCCTTTGAACTAACAAAGAGCCTGAAAATTAAATTAAAATTTACTATACCAGGTAACGGGCTATCATATTTCCATCTGCCGTTTCCAATAAGGAATTTCCAACTAAAAATTCATCTACTTTCTCTGCACAATCTCTTCCTTCTTTAATAGCCCATACTACCAAAGACTGGCCACGGCGCATATCTCCGGCAGTAAATATTTTACCAATATTGGACTGATAATTTTTTTCAGAAGCCCTTACATTTCCCCTTTCATCCAGTTCCAGTTCCAGTTCTTTAATCAATCCTTCGTGCTGAGGATGTACAAAACCCATGGCCAGCAAAGCCAGTTCGCAAGGAATTTTCCTTTCACTTCCTTTTATTTCCACAAATTGTGCAGGTCTGTGGTCAACTACTTTCCATTCAAGGTCAACCAGTATTAAAGCTTTTAAATTACCATTCTGGTCGCCTATAAATTCTTTAGTGGCAACTGCCCAATGTCTTTCGCACCCTTCTTCATGAGATGAAGTGGTTTTTAATAACATCGGGTAGGTTGGCCATGGCATTACACTGTTTCTTGTATTGGGTGGTTTAGGCAGTAACTCAAATTGAGTTACTGATACTGCACCCTGACGGTTGCTTGTACCCACGCAATCACTGCCGGTATCACCGCCACCAATCACAATTACATTTTTTCCTGTAGCCAAAATATCTTGTTCTGTAACCGTTTTTTCGGCAACTCTTTTATTTTGTTGTTTCAAAAATCCCATCGCAAAATGCACTCCCTTCAACTGTCTTCCGGGAATTGGCAAATCCCTTGGCACTGTTGAGCCTC
>JAYUBR010000752.1:0-4781 GCA_043740775.1 Ferruginibacter sp.
CTACCTTTTGCGTTTTTGCTTTAAACCTGGCATAATCATCCTTGGTCCACCAATTTTTAACGTTGCCATCTTTATCAAACTGTGCGCCCTGGTCATCAAACGCATGCGTCATTTCATGGCCAATCACCATACCAATGCCGCCGTAGTTTAATGCATCATCTGCCGCATCATCAAAATAAGGCGATTGTAAAATGGCTGCAGGAAATACAATTTCATTGGCCGATGGATTGTAATAAGCCGTAACTGTTGATGGGGTAATAAACCATTCTGACCTGTCAACCGGTTTGCCTAACTTATCCAGTTGGTGCTGGTAATTATTGTTGGCGGCTGATACAACATTCTCAAAGTATTTATTGCTTTCAATATGTACATGCTGATAATCTCTCCATTTAGCCGGATAGCCTATCTTTTTCGTGATGGCAAATAGTTTTTCTTTCGCTTTTTGTTTGGTGCTGTCGCTCATCCAGTCAAGATGGTCTATTCTTGCGGCGAATGCTTTCTGTAAATTATTCACCAGTTCAAGCGCCCGTTTCCTGGCATCTTCTGTAAAATATTTTTTTACATACAATTGGCCCAGAGCCTCACCCAACGATTGATCAACTGCATCAGCCATTATCTCACCTCTTGCTTTTTGTACCGCCTGGCCCTGCACTACTTTGGTATACTCAAATGCCGCATCCCCAAAAGGCTTGCTTAGCTGGTTGGCATAAGCGGTTAATGTATTGGCTTTTAAATATGCTTTCCAATCACTCACGGGTATGCTGGTAAGCAATGCATTCAATTTATCGTAGTAAGCAGTTTGGGCAACATCAATAGAATCTGTTTTTGCTCCCAACACATTGAATACATTTACCCAGCCAATATTGGGTTGCTTTTTTGCAAGCACTGCTACCGGCATTTTATTGTAATTGGCATCAATATCACGCAGTTCAATATTGGTTTTATGCGAAGCAGCAATTTGTTTTTCTATGCCATATACCAGCGTTGCATTTTTTAGTGCAGTTGCAGCATCACTTCCTGTTAAAGTAAATAAACTGGTAAGATATTTTTTATACGCGGCTTGTATTGCAACAGTTGGTGTATCGGTTTTAAAATAATAATCCCTCTCTGGCATACCTATTCCGGTTTGATAAATATGTGCAATGTTAAGGCTGCTGTTTTTATTATCCGGCCCAATGCCAAAAGCCAATATAGAGCCATTGCTTGCCTTAGCGCCATTTGCAACAAACTGCATCAGCGATGCCACATCTTGTATGCTGTCAATTGCACTCAGCATAGGTTTGATGGGATCGTAACTCCGTTTGTTGATGGTTAGTGTGTCCATACCGGAAGCATAAAAATCACCCAGTTGCTGCTCAATGCTGCCTGTTGAATTGGTAGCTTTTGAAACACTATCCAGTATACCCTGCAAACGCAAACGCTGCGGGTAATTCATAAACATGTACGCACCCACGCCGGACTGCGAAGGCGGTATCAGGGCTGTATCGTACCACTTGCTATTGATGTATAAAAAGAAATTATCGCCGGGCTTTTTGGATGAGTCTATGCCCTGTATGGCGATATACTTTTTGTCAGCAACATGGTAGCATGCAGCTAACGATAGTGTAGCGGCAAATAAGAATACAATTTTTTTCATAAATAACTGCTTTATGCAAATGGAAAGATAAATTAAAAACAGATATGCTGATTGCCTCAATATCGAGGGTTGTGTGGAACAGGTTAAACAATTAATCAGTCTTTCTTTTTTCCTGGCACGATTGTCCTTTTTTCTTATAATGAATAAACCGTCCGTGCAGGGAGCACTGTATTTTTCTTGCGATCATTTTGTAGTGTATATTCCCGCAGGTCAGGATGGGTAGGGTGATTTACAGTTTCATAACTAAGTGCGTCTTGTATAAACCGGTAAGCAAGAATATTGTAGTGATCAAATGTTTCATGAGCTGTAGATAAAGTGTTTTCAATGGTTGTTGTACCATTCGTTCGTTTTGGATTGACCCGTCCTGAAAAAAGTTGACTCGTTAACAATGATAAAAAGAGTGGCTTTATTTAGTTACTGGCACTCAGCCCTGGTTGGCGCAACGTGCCCGGCCTTTCTCATTACCCATGTAACGTTACTGTGAATCTTATAATTTATTGAGTGGGAATTTGATCATGGCAGACGTTGCACGGAAAGAAATCAACCGCCTGATGTTATACATTTTGTATTGTAGTTAGGTCAATACATTTTTGAGGGAACGTTTAAACTTTGTTACTCGCTCTTAACATAGGAACATACCAAAATTGTTGAAGTGGTACTTGCCACGGCAACAGAACCAGGAAAAAAATAGCTTTTTTAAATTTGCATTTCACTGGGGCATTTTGTACATTTATTTACATTATTTTTTCACCCAAAAATTTAAACAATGAAAAAGTTCATCGCCTCATTTTTGCAGCGGTTACTTGCTGTTATGCTGGCAGCTTTTTTTATCAGCAGTTGTCAAAAATCTACTCCGGAATTGCTCTCCTCTACCAATGCGGAAAAGGGTGGAACGACGACGAAATCTGCTACCCCGGCAACGCCCAATTTCAACCTGGAAGTAATTCTTCGGGGTATGGACAATGCTTTTGGATTGGTAAAGTTCAGGCAGGATAACGATATTGATAAAATTGTTGCGCTCGGTGTGTGGGTTCGTGACCTGCAACCGAACCATGAATACAAACTGCAAAGGGCGGTTGATACCAACCTCGACGGGAATTGTACTTCTATCGCCTGGCTTACACTGGGGGCCGGCCTGCAGCCCTTGTCTGTTTTTACAGATGCAACCGGAAGCGGAAGGGCGGATCTGTTTCGGAACCTTTCTGCCGTTGCAGCGGGTACTACATTTGATATCCATTTCCAGTTGATAGATGTAGCCAATGCCACAGTTGTATTAACCAGCAACTGCTATCAATTTACGGTGCGCTGATACAGTATTGTACACTCAATGAACACGTGTGCCGGTATTCCATCGCTTTCAAAATGACAGGAGGTGGTTTGATGCTGCTTTTTAAATAGAGTACAGCTTTTAAATGCATCACCTTCGCTTCCCGCACCGGAGGACTGCCTAACCGAAACGCCGCTTTTTTTGCACTTGCCAGTGACACTGCTTTTCAATCATAATACACTACAATTCCCGGAAGCCGATATTGTGTCTCCTCACCAACATCCGAAGTAGTACCCATTGTTTACTTACCAATGGGTAAGTATTCCTAAATCCATCTATGCCGGTGTAATAAATTTTTTAGCCGTTGCTGTTGTCTGGAGTAACAGCACAGATTTACCTCTCCATATATTCGTTCACTTTATTATTCAGAAGCCCATTGTGCCTACTCTTCAACAACCGAATTAAGCTATCATTACCAACCATATTATAACAGCAGTTCTCCAGTTCAATTCAAACATCTTTACTGGTGCAGGGGTCGGCTATTGGTCAGAAGACAGAACAGCGGCTCACCGGGATAGGCAACGTAATTTCACATTGCTACCAACAATGGTTCAAATAATAATCAATGGTTAGTAGTATCTGCATGAGGAGGTTCCTGGGTTGATTCCTGTAAGAAGACCACCTTCCATTTGCTATTTATATTTTTGAATAATAATGACATGCCAAACGGTTCATATTTTACCTGCTGACCGTTTTTATATGTTGCTGTTAATGCACCTGAATAGCTCCATAGTATATTATCCTTACTTAAATAAGTGTATTTTTCAATACCCTTTGCAATTATTTCACTCGTGAGTGGCCCATAAAATTGACGAACCATTTGTTTATATGCGGCCTGGTCATAAAATACTCCTGACGTCTCAATGTACGTGAACTCATTATTTTCAAAAGAGAAAACTTCATAGAGTTTCGTAGTATCTACATGGGCAGCTGCTTCATATATCTGTGCAATTACCGGTTGAAGTTCTTCCTGTAATTCTTTCTTTTGCACTTCACTCACACTGTTTGATTTTTGGGTGCAAGAGAATAATAATGTTGCAATCAGCAGCCTAAGTATTGCTTTCATATTATGATTAGATTTAGAGATTGCAAAATATAGAGTGTCAGACCGCGTTGAAGCTAACACTGTAAATATATGATATAAGCATCTCACGATGCAGCATTTTTAGAGTTTGCAAATCAACCGCCTGATGTTATACATTTTGGATTGTTGTCAGGTTAATACATTTTTGAGGGAAAGTTTAAACTTTGTTACTCGCTCCTTTCTCGGTGGCCGGTGCCTATACCGCACACTGCGCTTACAAGGTTACTTCGCTAAATGGCAGCGCAACATAAATGCTGTGTAAATTAGATGAACTGAGTTTAGTTGGCGTATACCCGTGGCAGGTGAAGACACCTGACACGGGAGCAATGCCTGGTTGAACGGATGCTTAAATTAAGCAGTTTTCAATAGTGAGTCTATTGAAAGATCTTCGTCAATCAAAGGCCAATGAATTCCATACCCTGAAGGAGAAATGGTGAAGAGATTTCTTTCCATTTCATTAGCAGTTTCCAATTTTTTTGAAACCTGTCCTAAAGGCAACTTTATTGATTTGCCGTCTATTTGCAAACAAATTTGATTTTGTTCAATAGAAACTGATTGTATATAATGAGTTGCTATCATTTTATTTGTTTTTAAAGTAATGATTCCAAGATTCAATAATCAGATCAAATGCTGGTATATTATTTTCTTTATTTCTTTTTTAGCCGAAGGTATCAAATTAAAAGAAAACGCTTCACTTATTTCAACTTCTTCAACTAATAGCCAAAACTTACATT
>JAYUBR010000753.1:0-14796 GCA_043740775.1 Ferruginibacter sp.
AATAAGTGGAAACGCCCCATCTATTTCACCAGCGAATATGGGGAACTTGGATTTAGCCAGTACCTGCGCCAGGATGGACTTACTTACAGACTGGTTCCGGTTGCAAATAAAGAAGTAAACCAGGGTTGGGCTTATGATAAAATGATGAACAAATTTGTCTTTGGCAATGCCAATGTTTCAGGCGTTTACTTTGATGAAGAAAACCGCAGACACCTGAACAGTATTCGTTTGGCGTACGCTAAAGCCGCTGCTAATTTAGCCGAGAACGGTAAAAAAGAAGAAGCTAAAAAAATGCTGGAAAAATGTGATAACGGAATGCGGGAAGAGAACATGAGCTATGGTATGGTATCGCGTTTTCAACAACACAACTATGTATCTTACCAGTTTTTAGATGCCTGTTACAAAGCCGGTGATACTGCCCTCGCTGAAAAAGTTACCCGCAGTTTAAAGAAAGATCTGGACCAGCAAATGGTTTATTACAATAGTCTGAATGAAAGAAGGCAAAGCCAGTTTGATGGAGAAAGAGGTGATATGGCACTTACTGCTAACTTTTTAAAAGGACTGCAACAAATGGAACAGTTTTATAAAAACCCAAAACAATTAGAAGTGCCTAAAACAATTAACAATACGACCGCACCTGTAAAAAAAACGGATAGCGGTAAAAAATAATGATTTTCTAATTTAAAAAAATCCTTTCAACGTAATATGGTGAAGGGATTTTTTATTTAACAAACGAACCAATCAGTTCAGATGATTGTTTCGTAAATTGTGTGGGTGCAGAAGTATTTTGTTGGTAGAACTGGTAGAATAAAACTGGACTGGCATTAACTACACAACAGGAAGCTGAAGTTGCCTGAAAACCAGATGTACAAGGATGCGACGCCAATGAAGCTGCACATGGCTTCTTAGTCCGTACAATATTTTTTTACCCATTTATCTCATACAATTTTTAACCCATTTTGTATAAAAAAATGACAATACTGTACTTAAATTTTAATTTGCAATTATCATGAAAGGATACACCTTCTCCAAATACGATCCTACTGAAAATGGTAAAAGCCGTTTTGAACAATTACTGGATATTTTTATGCAACTGCTTACATATACCAATGGCGATGTTGGAGAAGCAATGCAATGGATGAATGAATTGGATAACGAATATAAACTCACTAACAATGAATATGGCATGGGCGATTTTTATGAAGACCTTAAAGACAAAGGTTACATAGATGAAAAGAAAGATAAAAGCGAAATAAAAATTACCCCCAAAACCGAACAGGGAATTCGAAAAAAAAGCTTAGAAGAAATTTTTGGCAAACTAAAAAAAACAAAGCAGGGCAATCACAATACTTTTAAGCCCGGTGGTGGTGATGAAATTAATCCTGAAACAAGGCCCTTTCAATTTGGTGATACACTTGAACAAATTGATTTTACTGCCTCAATCCGCAATGCACAGATTAACCATGGCGCAGAAAGCTTCCGGTTGCATGAAGATGACCTGGAGATAAGGGAAACAGATTTTAAAAGCCAGACCTCTACTGTGTTGATGATAGATATTTCGCACTCCATGATTTTGTATGGTGAGGATAGAATTACGCCTGCTAAAAAAGTAGCGATGGCGTTGAGTGAACTGATACAAACAAAATATCCAAAAGATACATTGGATATTGTAGTGTTTGGCAACGATGCCTGGACCATTGAAGTGAAGGACCTGCCCTATTTGCAGGTTGGCCCCTACCATACCAATACTGTTGCTGGGCTTGAACTTGCAATGGATTTGTTACGCAAAAGAAGAAACCTGAACAAACAAATTTTTATGATCACCGATGGTAAACCTACCTGTTTAAAAGTGGGTGCCAAATATTATAAAAACAGTTTTGGGGTTGACCGAAAAATTTTAAACCGTTGTATGAGTCTTGCAACGCAATGTAAAAAATTAAAGATTCCGATCACTACTTTCATGATTGCATCTGACCCTTACCTGCAGAAATTTGTGCAGGAATTTACAGAAACAAATAATGGCAAAGCATTCTTTGCATCGCTTGATAAACTAGGTGCTTTTATATTTAAAGATTTTGAAAGCGGTAAAAGAAAAACAGTGTATTAGTTTAGACAATTTTGCCGTTTAGGCGTTGAGACGTAGTTAAATTTTTGTAAAACGTCTGAACGACTGAACCGCAAGAAAATAAAACGACTTAAAAATCTAACGGGAATAAATAAAACGCCTAACCGCCTAAACGGCAAAAACAAAAACGACTCAACGCCTGAACGGCAAAAACAAAAAAATGAATAAAATAAAAACACTCGGCGAATTAAAGAAAAGCGGCTACGTTTCCAGAAGCATCAAAGATGAAATCCGTGAGAACCTGATTAAAAAAATAAAGGCAAAGGAAAATGCATTTCCCGGTATTTTAGGATATGAAGATTCAGTGATACCAGATACTGAAAGGGCACTCCTCTCCCGCCACAATATTTTGTTTTTGGGTTTGCGAGGACAGGCAAAAACACGCATGGCCAGGCAGATGACAGAATTGCTGGATGAATATATTCCTGTAGTTGCCGGAAGTGAAATCAATGATAATCCGATGCAGCCTGTCTCCCGCTATGCTGTTGATTTGATTGAAACTCATGGTAATGATACACCCATCAACTGGTTACACCGCAGCCAGCGGTATGGAGAAAAACTGGCCACACCAGATGTAAGCGTGGCAGATTTAATTGGCGATATTGACCCCATTAAAGCAGCCAATTTAAAATTGAGTTTTGCAGATGAAAGGGTATTGCATTACGGCATTATACCCCGCAGCAACCGCAGTATTTTTGTTATCAATGAATTGCCCGATCTGCAGGCAAGGATACAGGTTTCTTTATTTAATATTTTAGAAGAAGGCGATCTGCAGATACGTGGTTTTAAACTGCGTTTACCCCTCGACGTTATGTTTGTTTTTACAGCCAATCCTGAAGATTATACCAACAGGGGAAGTATTGTAACACCTTTGAAAGACAGGATTGAAAGCCAGATATTAACGCACTATCCAAAATCAATAGAAACATCTTTGGCCATTACCGAACAGGAAGCCCATATAAATGAAGACCAGGCCGCCCTTGTAAATGTAAGCGACCTGGTGAAAAGACTAATTGAACAGGTTGCTTTTGAAGCCAGGGGCAGTGAATTTGTGGATAAAAAAAGCGGGGTGAGCGCAAGGCTTACCATTGCTGCTTATGAAAATGCAGTAAGTGCAGCCGAACGCAGGGCCATCATCAACAATGAAAAACAAACACAGGTTTGGATCAGTGATCTGGTCGGCATTATTCCTTCCATCACCGGCAAGATTGAGCTGGTGTATGAAGGTGAACAGGAGGGCCCTTACCAGGTTGCGTTTAATTTATTAGAGAAAGCTATACGTACACAATTCAGTTTGTATTTTCCCAACCCCGATACATTAAAAAAGAAAAGAGGAAAAGACCTTTCGGTAGAAGAAAATCCTTACCGCTCTATCACCCGCTGGTTTGACAGTGGCAACCACCTGGATGTATTTTTTGATACAAAGGATGAGGACAAAACCCAATTGCTGTATAAAGTAGATGGCTTGCATGCGCTGGTAAAAAAGCACCACAAAACTGCCGGCGAAAAAGAACTTGTCTTATTAATGGAATTTGTATTGCATGGCCTGGCAGCTTTTTCACTTATCAGTAAAAAAGTAGTGGAAGGAAAAATTGAGTTTAAAGACCTAATGGGCAGTATGCTAAATATGGGCAGCCGGTCTTTTAGTGATGAAGATTTTAATGAGAATGATTTTAATTAAACCGGGCAGTAAAGTAGGGGATCAATTCCCTTACTTTACTCTTACAGAACATATGTTCAACATATCTAAAGATCTCTCTTGGTAAGCTGATAAACTTCCGGTTTATAATATCATCACCGATAATCTCTTTTCTATTATTTGTATTTGGCAGATGATTACCCATTTTGTATAAATGCATCTTTCATTTTTTGCAGCAGGTCTTTTTCAAGCATTTGCTGTGCAATGCCAATCATATTTTTAAAGGCAAAATCTTTCGAAATGCCATGACCGATGATAACCGGTTTAGCTACTCCCAATACCGGTACGCCGCCATACATTTCAAAATTAAACCGGTCAAAGTGTTCATCCTGTATGCCTCTGCGCTGTACCAGGTCGTAAATACTTTCTGCCATTTTTAATACTACATTCCCGGTAAACCCTTCGCAAACCATTACATCGGCTTTATCCAGTAAAATATCACGTCCTTCAATATTGCCTATGAAATTAATATGCGTGTTTTCTTTTAATAAAGGATAGGCTGCCTGTGTAAGTAGGTTCCCTTTGCCTTCTTCTTCTCCCAAATTGATGAGACCAACTTTAGGGGTTTGATAACCCAGTATATGCTCCGCATACAATGAACCCAGCGTGGCAAACTGAGCTAAATTTTCAGGCTTGCAATCTGAATTGATGCCTGCATCCACCAGCAACCCGAGTGTGCCGTTTTCTCTTGGTATATAAGCGCCAATGGTAGGACGCAGCACACCTTCTATGGCTTTGATGCTAAACAATGCTCCAACCATCATGGCGCCGGTATTGCCAGCACTGATAAAAGCATCTGTTTGCCCCTTGGCCAGTAATTGAAAACCGATGGATATGGAAGATTCTTTTTTTTCACGCAATGCCCTGGTAGGATGCTCCTGCATTTCTATAGTCTGCGAAGCATGAACAAGCTCAATATTATCTAAGGGAATGGCATGCACTTCCAGTAACTCCTTCACTTTGGCTTCATCGCCAATCAGTGTGAGCGTTATATTTTTATGCCCTTCGGCAAAAAATAGTGAAATACCTTTTACTGCTTCAAGGGGAGCAAAATCACCACCCATCATATCAAGGGCAATATTCATAGTACATTCATTAAATAAAAAATTCTAAGTGCTGCATCCGAAAACCGAATGTAGAACTTAGAATTCAGCATTTGAAAAATATTATGCTTTTAAAGGTGCTTTTTCAGCAACCACTTGTCCTTTGTAATATAATTTGCCTTCACTTACATGTGCACGATGGCGTACATGTGTTTCGCCTGTAGTCTTATCAACTGATAAGGTTGTTTCGCTTGCTTTATAATGCGTCCTTCTCTTTGCGCTGCGCTGCTGCGAATGGCGTCGTTTCGGATTTGGCATATCTGTAAATTTTAATTGTTATTGTAAATTATGTATTAAACTCTTTTTAACTTATAATTTATAAGTTATAAGTTATAACTTTTTTAATTCTTTTTAAACTTCTCCAGCCCTTTCCAGATAGCGTTGGCATTGTTCGCATCTTCACTGGCCTCCATCTCTCTTAATTTTTCCAGCACTTCCCTGTTGCATTTCGGGCCACCCAATTCTTCTGCACTGCATAATTTTTGTACCGGTACACTCAAACTCACAAATTCATAAATCCAGTCGTTCAGGTATAAATGGCTTTCAGTTCTGGAAATATAAAATACATCCGCATCCTCTTCCTGCTGGTTCATTTCCTCCGGGTTATCTACCATTTTCACCAGCATATTAAATTCATCCCAAAGATCTTTTGTTAAAGGGTTGCCGCACCTGTCACAAGTTACATCTGCCACACCTCCTACCTCAAATTTCAATAATAAAAAACTGTTTTTTTTATCTAATTGTAATTTTACGGTAGCGGTACAATTGGCAAATTCCCTTGCTTCATCACCGGCAAAAAATGAGTCCTCTACATTGTAAGAAAACTCATGAATACCGGGCTTTAAACCCACAAAAGCTATCTCTATTGCCTTTCTTTTTCCCATTACCTCCGGTTTAAAGGACGGCAAAGGTAAGTTTTTTAGATTAATTTGAAGCATTAATATCAAATTATTGTTCTAAAATTCAGCGGCAACTGGTTTTTCATTATTTTTAAATTGTATGATAAATAAAAAGAAGTGGATTTTTTTGGTAGTACTGCTTGTAATGGTCATTTTAATCCGCCTTTTTTCTGCCAATTCTTTTATAGCAGAGCGATATTATTCAACGGGATTCTATCCCAATACTGCTATTTTTTTCAGGTCCCTTACGGGGTGGCTGCCCTTTAGCCTGGGCGATTTACTTTACGGAGCTGTTGTTATCTGGCTGTTGTTTAAAGTTGCTAAGGGCATAAAGGCATTATTAAAAAAACAGGTTAGCTGGCAATGGCTGGTAAATACATTTTCAGAAACGATCATTGTTTTGCTGATTATTTACGTTGTATTCAATGTTTTTTGGGGTATAAATTACAACCGCCGTGGAATTGCTGCCCAACTTGGCCTGCCAATGGAAAAATATTCAACCCGGGATTTAAAAACACTGAATACTATTTTGTTGCAGAAAGTAAATGAAAGTAAAGCTGCCAGTTTACAATACGCACCGGTAGTTTTAACCAGCAAAGAAATATTCAAAGGCGCAGCAGAAGCTTATTCGGAAGTATATAAAAAATATCATTTTTTGCAGTACAACACAAAAAATATTAAAATTTCTTTGTGGGGCTGGGTGGGAAATTATGCAGGATTTACGGGTTATTATAATCCTTTTACAGGCGAAGCCCAGGTTAATACCACAATACCAAAATTTTTACAACCTTTCACCACCTGCCACGAAATTGGCCACCAGATTGGTTATGCGAAAGAAAATGAAGCCAATTTTGTAGGATATCTCGCCGCAACATCTTCAAAAGACAGCTCTTTTCTTTACTCGGCTTACCTCGATCTTTTTTTATACGCTTATAGAAATCTGTATTCGGTTGATAGTACTGCAGCAAAAGAGCTGGCTCATCAATTATTGCCTGCAGTAAAAGCAGATTTAAAAGAATTGAGCAATTTCAACCGGCGACATCAAAATCCTTTTGAGCCGGTAATACGCTGGATGTACGGTAAATATTTACAAAGCAACCAGCAACCATCGGGTGTTTTAAGTTATGATGAAGTGACGGGCCTTTTAATTGCGTACTATAAAAAATACGGTAGCCTCTGATATTCCCTGAAAGGTTAAAAACAGGACAAACAAATACACGTCTTCTTAAAACTGCGTTAGGGAATAGGGAGCATTAAAACTGGTTTTTCCACATCATGCTTTCAACCGGCTTGTTGGGTTGCCCGCTGTATTTGGCATTTTTTTTCTGATTGTATTTTACTTCAATTTCTCCGTCCACCGGAAAATAAATTAATTGCCCGATCGGCATTCCTTTATATACTCTTACAGGTTGCTTTACAGAAATTTCCAGCGTCCAGTTACCGCAAAAGCCAACATCACCTTTACCTGCTGTGGCGTGTATATCAATACCAAGGCGGCCTGTAGATGATTTCCCTTCTAAAAAAGGAACATGTGCATGTGTTTCTGTATACTCTTCAGTAACGCCCAGGTAAAATTCATGCGGCAATAATAAAATACCTTCTTCCGGAATTTCAAAATGATGGATCTGATTGTGTTTTTTAGCATCCAATTCTTTGTCTTTGTAGGTAGCGAGGAATTTTCCCAAATGCACATCGTAGCTATTGCTGCCCAGGCATTCTCTGTCGTAGGGTTCTATTTTAATGGTGCCGTTTTCTAACTCTTCTAAAATTCTTGTATCACTAAGGATCATTGGTAGTAATAAATTGTTGTATAAAAATGTTTAGGTGTTATTTTGTAAAAATAAAATATTCAGAAACCAATTGGGTAATTCAACTGCTGTTATGCCGCTCGTTTATCAACAAAATATCAACTTCACAACAAAATTAGGTGTTTGGCACATAGCCGAAGAAAAGGATTTTTTTTTACAGCAGGTACCATTGCAACAGCAGATTACCCATCCGCACAAACAGTTACAGCATTTGGCAGGCAGGTATTTATTAAAAGAAATGTATCCAGATTTTCCGTACGAACTGATACGCATTGCAGACACCCGGAAACCATTTTTGGAAAACGAAGCTTACCATTTTTCCATTTCGCATTGTGGTGACTATGCAGCAGTGATGGTGAGCAGCACACTGAGGGTTGGCGTGGATGTGGAACTGGTGACTAAAAAAGTAGAAAAAATAAAACATAAATTTTTGTCACCAAGAGAACTGGCAATGATTGCCGCCATTGAAAATGCTTCTGAACAAATGCTTCGTGACAACCTGCTTACGGCAGCCTGGAGCATCAAGGAAGCGTTGTACAAATGGTATGGAGATGGCGAAATTGATTTTATTCAGCACCTGCACATTGATTTAATTGAGTTAACAGGTGATGAAGGTATTGCACATTGCAGCGTATCAAAAAATACCCATGTTAAACTGGAAGTGAACCTGCTGTTTTTTAACAGCAACTCCATTGCATGGGTAATCAGCTGATCTGCTATACCGGTTCTTCAAGTCCAATCAATTATCCGCAGGTATTCAAACACCAATACCATTCAATAAACTTCTTTACCAAATTTTAAATAAATATGCCGCCCATAAATGTAAGCGGCATATTTAAAAATTAATTTTGTTATCGGTCCGGTAAAATTATGGCTGTTCTATCAACTGTATTTCGCTAATGATCCTTACCTCATCGCTTACTACTATCCCACCCGCTTCTGTTACCGCACTCCAGGTTAATCCAAAATCTTTACGGTTTATTTTTCCATTGATGGTAAAACCCGCCTTGGTATTACCATAAGCGTCTTGCACCACGCCACCAAACTCAACCGACAATTTTATATTTTTTGTTACCTCCCTAATGGTGAGGTCGCCATACATTTCATAAGAGCCGTCATTGTCTACACTCTCCGATCTGGTAGCAACAAATTTAATTTGCTGATAATTTGCTCCGTCAAAAAAATCTGAGCTTTTTAAATGCCCGTCTCTTTGTTCATCTCCGGTATCAATAGAATTTACATCGGCAGTAAAACTGATTTTAGCTTTAGAAAAATCTTCATCTTCTGTTATTACAGAAGCCTGGAAAATATTAAAGCTACCGGTGACATTCGTTATCATCAGGTGTTTAATTTTAAAATGTACTTCACTGTGTGTTGGGTCTATCGCCCATGTTCTTGTTGCCATAATGTTATATTTTTAGTGCAAGTTAAATAATTTAATGTTTAAACATTGATTATTTTCTGTAATTAAATTGTTAATTCTTTTATCGCAGGTTAATCATAAATTCACTACCCTTTTTTCTTTATTGCTTTTAATGGCGGCTTCAATAATTCTGATGGTATTAATTCCTTCATCTGCAGTTACCGGCACTGCTTTGCCTTCGGTAATTGCTGTATAAATTCCTGCATAATAGTCCCCATAATTCCCCTTTTCTGAAGGGATTGTTTCTCTTAATACCTTACCGTTAATTTCAGTATGCAATAATCCCTGTTCAGTTAATGGTTCTACACCCCAGTTATCACTGCCCGGCTTTTTGCCAGCCAGCAATTCTGCCTCCTGCACATCGCCCCGGGTTTTAATAAACGACCCCTTCATGCCATGTATCACATTAGCCGGAATAGCTTCCCTTACAATATTACCGGCCTTCAGGCGAACGCTTATTGATGGATAATACAATTGCATATCAAACCAGTCATCCACTTTTGAATTGGGTCTGGTAATGCGTATATCTGCAAACAGTTCATTTGGCATGCCAAAAATATGCAGGGCTTCGTCTATCAGGTGAGGCCCGAGATCCATCAGCAATCCTGCCCCCGGTCCGGGAGTTTCCTTGTGCACTTTTGGACCCACTGCGGGTTTGTAACGATCGTAATGAAATTCAGCTTCCACGATATCGCCCAGCAAATTTTCACCAATCACTTTTTGTACAGTGCGGCAATCACTGTCGAACCGGCGGTTCTGGTACACACTGATTATTTTGCCGTGTTGCTGTGCAAGCATTTTTAATGCTTCGCCTTCTGCAACCGTTGTTGTAAAGGCCTTTTCCACCACGGCATGTTTGCCTGCCAGTAATACTTTGGTGGCATAATCATAATGCGAATCATTGGGCGTATTCACTACCACCAGTTCAATGCTTTCATCGGCCAGCACTGCTTCCAATGTAGGGTAAGAGATGGAATCCGGAAAATCGTTTTGGATATTTTTATTGCTTCTTTCCCATGCTCCGCATAATTTAAAACCAGGATGAGCAGCAATAAATGGTGCATGAAAAACTTTGCCCGACATGCCGTAAGAAAGCAACGCTGTTTTAATAATACGCATACTATAAATTTGTGTTTATGAAAAAAAATGATTCCTTTTTTTACACCGCAGTAACAAGTTTACTTAGCCTTTTTTCTTTATTCACTTCAAACCACAATTTCGCCGGATCATTCCAGTCGCCATTGTAATTGATAGTTAACTCCTCTCCTTTTTTTATATCCCTTACCGTTTTTACCGCAATGGTATCATCTTCAAAATCCATAAAATATTCGCAGTTACTTTTGTAACTGTGGTTATACATGGGTACCAAACCCAATGCCATGCAGCATTTATCTTTCAACTTCCCCCACTCAAAAATGTAATCGTGCAACAGCGTTTTATCCAGCAATTGCCTGTCCTGCTTACTCATTACTATTACCGGTGCTACTTCAATAATTGTATCTGCCTTGATAGCCTTATTTGTAAAAACACCCCGGCCCTTGCCGGTTGAAGAATCAATAAATAATTCGGGTTTCAACATAACATTACTTTAAACTTAAATGGAGTAATTTGCAAGATAGTTAAAAGGAAATTTACTTTTTTATTGCCGTTTAGACGTTCAGGCGTTTTTAATTTAGTATAATTGCCATTAAAACGTTTAGACGTTTTTATTGAGGCTGTTTTAGACGTTTTATATAATTTTAATCCATACCTGACCTCTTAAAATTATGGGTGCAAAAACAAAAAAATGCCTGAACGGCTTAACGACAAAACAATTTACAATTTAATGGCCAAAAGCCTGATATACCAATGCCTTTAGAATTAGAAGAAATATCAATACAGCAACAATTTGAAGAGGTAATTGCTTCGGAAGATAAACTGCGGATAAAAGAATTTTTAAACGACCAGAACATCAGCGATGTTGCTGAACTCATTTACGACAATGAAGATTTTGATAGCCAGATCATCAGCCATCTTTCATTGCACCGTGCCGCCAGTGTATTTAAAATACTGGAGCTTTCCACACAAAAAAGAATCATTAAAAATTTACCTGCTTTTAATACAGCAGAGTTATTAAATGAGCTGCCACCGGATGACCGTACCGCATTTTTAAGCTTGCTACCCGGCAACGCTGTAAGGGAACTGGTTAAAACATTGAACCCCGAAGAAAGAAAAATAACACTCGGGTTATTGGGCTATCCCGAGGGCAGTGTAGGCAGGCTGATGACACCCGATTATATTTACGTGTATGAACATGATACGGTTGAAGACGTGTTAAACACCATTCGTAAGTATGCTAAAAACAGCGAAACGATTGATGTAATTTATGTTATCAACGATAAGGGTGAACTGCTGGATGATATACGGATAAAGGATTTCATTATGGCCTCGGCAGATAAAAGAGTAGATGAATTAATGGATGGCAGGGTAATTACTCTGCATGCGGAAGACGACCAGGAAGTAGCCAATGAAGCTTTTAAAATGAACAACCGCGTAGCCCTGCCCGTGGTAAGCAGGAGCAATAAACTGCTGGGCATTGTTACCATTGATGACGTATTGTGGGTAGCCAATGAAGAGTTTAGCGAAGACATGCAAAAGATGGGCGGTACCGAAGCATTGGATGAGCCTTACCTGGATACCCCGTTTTTAAAACTCATGAAAAAAAGAGCGGGCTGGCTGATTGTTTTATTTTTTGGAGAACTGTTAACTGCAACCGCACTCGCCTACTTTAACGATGAAATTTCAAAGGCCACAGTACTGGTTATGTTCATGCCTTTAATTGCTTCAAGCGGCGGTAACAGTGGCTCTCAGGCCTCTACACTCATTATCCAGGCGATGGCTGTTGGTGAAGTTTCACTTTCAGATTGGTGGCGGGTGATGCGGAGAGAAATTTTCAGTGGCCTTACATTGGGGGGTATTCTTGGCCTGATTGGTTTTATTAGAATTTGCCTGTGGCATGTACTGATGTCTCACGGCATATTACAGGATTTGTATGGTATCCATTGGTTGCTGGTTGCCATCAGTGTGGGTGTTTCTCTTGTGGGCGTGGTGCTTTGGGGTACCATTACCGGTTCTATGCTGCCACTTATTTTAAAAAGACTGGGTGCAGACCCTGCCGTAAGTTCAGCCCCATTCGTTGCAACACTGGTGGATGTTACCGGGCTGATTATTTATTTTTCAGTGGCGTATTTATTTTTAAAAGGCATTTTATTGTAGTGGCTGCATAGTAGCAGTGGAAGCCGCTTTTGCACGCCTTGCGCCGTATTTACTTTTAATAAGCTGCGCTTTTCCTTTGCGGTATTTCAGCATAAATAAATTATCAAATTCGTTGTCTGGTATGTCCTTTAAGGGTTGTTGTACGCCTAATTTTTTTACAATGATTGGCAACGTATTAGTATGGCCGATTATAAGGATTGTCTTTCCTGAATCATGGTGTATTTTTATTTTTTTCCAGCAAGTCGGCACCGGTGGTATCTGCTGTATACTCACGGTATCAATTGCCAGTTGAATCCGCAGGCTATCTCCCGTCATTTGTGTACGGCGAAATTGAGTTACATAAATACGTTGAAGTTTTTTATTTTTCAACACCCTCAGCAAGTCGCCGCCCGTTGTTTTCCTGCTGTTGTTAATCCCGGATCGTCACCCTTTTCTTTTTCGGCGTGGCGTACCAGGTATATGATTGACTTACTATTAGCAACAGTATTTTGTGCATTAACCGCTGTTTGTAAAAAAGAAACAATGAGGAAGAGTGCGATCAATTTCATACTGATAAATTAATCCATCAAATGTAATGAAGCATTGATAAAATAACTGCTGTATTGCTGTAAAAATAATTATATGACGGCATTTTGTTAATTTGCGATCTAATCCATCCCGGGCCGCTTCTATAAAAGCTTCTTGTTGCTGTAGAAGTACAAGAGTGCGACGCCAATAAAGCTGAATAGATAATCTGCTGCCCGGCTCAAAAAAAATTATAAAATATGTGTGGAATTGTAGGATATACCGGCCCCAGGGAAGCGTACCCTGTTGTAATTAAAGGTTTAAAACGATTAGAATACCGGGGCTACGACAGTACTGGCATAGCCCTCTTAAATGACGGCCTTAAAGTGTATAAAAAGAAGGGCCGTGTGGCCGAACTGGAAGACTTTATTGTGGGTAAAGACCTGCATTCGCATACGGGCATCGGGCATACAAGATGGGCCACACACGGCGAACCAAACGACAGGAACGCCCATCCACATACTTCTAAAAGCGGCAAGTTAGCCATGATACACAATGGCATTATTGAAAACTATGTGCAACTGAAAAAAGACCTTGTTAATAAAGGTTACCACTTTACCAGTGATACCGATACAGAAGTGCTGTTGAATTTTATTGAAGACATCAAAGAAAATAACAATTGCGGTTTGGAGGAAGCCATCCGCATTGCATTAAAAAGAGTAACCGGCGCCTATTGTATTTTACTGATAAACGAAGATGACCCAGGTACGATTATAGCGGCAAGAAAAGGAAGTCCGCTGGTAATTGGTGTAGGTAAGGGCGAACATTTTTTAGGCAGCGATGCCTCGCCTATGCTGGAATATACCAAAGAGGTAGTGTATGTAAATGATTATGAACTGGCAATTGTAAAACCCGATGAACTGATTCTTAAAAATTTAGGCAATGAAAAGATTACACCTTTTGTTACCAAGCTGGATATGGATCTGGCCGCTATTGAAATGGGCGGGTACGATCATTTTATGCTGAAGGAGATTTTTGAACAACCCAGCACCATTCATGACTGCTTACGGGGACGCTTAGATGCCTCCTCCGGTACTATTACCATGAGTGGTGTAGAAAATAATATAGAAGCATTTAAAACAGCGCAACGCATCATTATTGTTGCCTGCGGAACAAGCTGGCATGCGGGCCTGGTGGCAGAATATGTTATTGAAGAATTGTGCCGCATACCGGTGGAGGTGGAATATGCCTCTGAATTCAGGTATCGAAACCCCATTGTAAATAAGGGTGATATTATTATCGCCATATCGCAAAGCGGCGAAACAGCCGATACCCTGGTGGCCATTGAAAAAGCCAAAGAACAGGGTGCAATTATTTTTGGTATTGTGAATGCGGTGGGTTCTTCCATTGCCAGGTTAAGCCATGGTGGCGCCTATACACACGCCGGGCCGGAAATTGGTGTAGCCAGTACAAAAGCTTTTACCGGCCAGTTGGCAGTACTCACCATGATGGCATTAAAAATTGCCAAAGAAAAAGAAACCATTTCAAATGAACGGTACAGTAAATTGTTATTTGAACTGGATGCCATCCCCGAAAAAGTAGAAGCTATTTTAAAAAGTGCAGATGCTATAAAAGCAATTGCTGAAAAATATAAAGGAGCTGCGGATGCTTTATTTTTAGGGCGTGGATACAATTTTCCGATTGCCCTGGAAGGCGCTTTGAAGCTGAAAGAAATAAGTTATATACATGCCGAAGGCTATCCTGCAGCAGAAATGAAACACGGCCCGATTGCACTGGTAACAGAAACTTTACCGGTAGTTTTTGTAGCCACCAAAGACAGTTACCATGAAAAAATTGTAAGCAACATACAGGAAATAAAAGCAAGAAGGGGAAAAGTAATCGCCATCATTTCTGAAGACGATGATGTTATTCCTGGCTTGGCGGATGATGTATTTTTTGTACCGCTGGCTGATGAAATTA
>JAYUBR010000754.1:0-1369 GCA_043740775.1 Ferruginibacter sp.
GGTGGCTTGTAAGGATACCGTTGTATTCATTACATTATTACATCCCATAGATTCTGAACAGGATAACACTTTAACCTGTTCCATTTTTATGGTGTAAACCAATAAACCTGTATAAGACGAAGGTGCTACCGCTGCTACTTCTGCTTTCATTAAAAACTCATCAGCAGCCATAGCCTTTTTTAAATCGGCGGAAGCACCACCTACCGGCATGGTAAAATTGAACGTGATATTATTTTTTCCTGCAGAACCGGTTGATGTAGCCTGTATCCATTTTTCAAAACCTTTTGTTACAGACTCACCATTAATTTGCTGACCTTTTGCATCAAGGATTTTAATAAATACATTGGCATTTTGTGTACAACAAAAAATTGGTAAAAAAAACAAAAAGAAAATAATTGTACGCATGAGTGGTAGTTTTAAGTTTTAATAATTATTTGTGTTTCTTATTGTAAAAAATATTTTTGTGTTATTCCTTTTTTCCAAAACCTGTTTCGCCAATCCATAAAACCCTTGCACCTTTAATGCATACAAATTGCACATTGTAGATTCTGGGCTTACCTTCTATGTCACTAAATTTTACCTGCCAATTATTTACAACCGTAAACCTGCCTGTTGATTTTACACTTTGAAATTTTATGTTGCCCACAAAACCACTGGCCACACCAAGATCCCATTTATACGTTTGGCCTGCACCAAATTCAAAATTTTCATTGGAAGCATGTGTGTTGGCACCTGCATCCGCACCGGTGTACGCATTTACATATTGCGTCATGCCTGTAAAATTACTTGTCCATTTTCCACTAAGATCAGAAGCAGCAACTGCAAATTTGTTGTAGTTGGCCATATTAGCCATTTTGTCCCAACCCGAACCGGCTCCAAAATTTGCCGCAGCATTTTCATAAGTGCCAAACTCCTGCTCAAATGTTTTTTTATCGGGTGTGATGAACTCCATATATTTTCCTGCGCCACTGGAAAAGTTTTTTTTGAAAAACACCACATGCACTGTTTTGCCTGTTGTATTTTCAACCATATCCGCTTCGGCAAATTCAATAGATTCCCAGCTTCCGGATGATCTAAATTCCATATTAGTTGCGCTGCTGTATTTTGGGGCAATTAGAACATCCCAGGCCTTTTTTAAGCCATCCAATACAACTGAATTGTAGGCATCTGCATTTTTATCAGGATAATGTATCAGCACTTTAATATTTGCTTTCGTTGCCTGTACCCAATCTTCGTGTACCGTGCTGGTCCATCCATCATCAAAGTTGGTGGTGGTAAATGCAAAACCGTTTGTTGTTGCAGGTGGCAGATTATTTTTTTGCGGTTCAACCAATTTTTTTTTGGTGGTACCTGCATTTTTTTCAGCAAC
>JAYUBR010000755.1:0-1367 GCA_043740775.1 Ferruginibacter sp.
AATTTTTCTTTTTGATTTCGGGCAACGGGAATGCTTTGATTGTTTGACATAATGATATAATTCCCTTCTCCCCGAACATATTTTTTTATATGATCAAGGTTGATGAGGTACTGGCGGTGAATGCGTAAAAAATTTCTTTCTTCCAGTACTTCCTGTATGTCGCCGAGTGTTTTGGCTACCTATACTGGTTGCCGTCAACCGTATGGATACGGGTATAATTGTTATCCGACTCACAATAAAGTACATTTTTAATTTCAGCAAAAGTTACCCCGTTCTGGTATGGGAGTGCAATCTTATCCGGCAATGTTTTTGTCCCACCCTGCAGTTGTTGTTTCAGTAAACTAAATTGCTGTGTTTGTGGCCAGTGCCGGTGCTCCGCCTTTTCTACAGCGGCTTTAAGGTCTTTACCATCAATGGGTTTTAATAAATAATCCAGCGCACTAAAGCGAAATGCCTTTACCGCAAACTGATCATACGCTGTTACAAACACCAGGCTAAATTGTATGTTGGCAATTTTTTCAAGCAACTGAAAACCATTCATCACCGGCATTTCAATATCCATAAAAACTAAGTCGGGTTGCAGTTCTTTTATTTTTAAATATCCATCTTCACTTTCTGTACACTCAGCAACTACCTGCACCTGCGGGCAATACATTTTCAACTGCAACGCCAGCAGGCGAACGCAATCCGGTTCATCATCTATGATAACAGCTTTCAGCATATTTAAAGCCTTCCTACACTCCAAAGGAGGGTTCTTGGTTTAAGATTATTTAAAGTCATTCAAATTTTTTAAGCCTTAACTTGTGCCTTCAATTCAACGTTCCAATTCACCATTCACTATTGACCATTCACCACTACACCGGTATTTTAATAATAACTTTTGTTCCCATCGAATTGTTCATTCCATCTTTCATATCGCTGATCTGTACATCAGCATTTATCTTATAAACCTGGTTAATGATGTCGATGCGTTCTGATGTCATTTTGAGCCCAAATGATTTTTGCCTGGTAGCAGACTTGCTTTTATATTCTGCTGCCAGCTCTCTTCCAATGCCATCATCTGTAATTTCAATCTGCAAACAATGCTCTGTGAGTAGCGATACATCTACCCGGATATTTCCGCCGTTCTTTTTATGCATCAACCCATGCCAGATGGCATTCTCTACATAAGGTTGCAATAACAATGGAGGAATGTCAATGTATTGCTGGTCTATTTCGGGCGCAACATTGATCTGGTATTTTACTTTGTCTTTAAACCGCATTGCTTCCAGTTCGATGTATAGCCGCAATGTTTCCAGTTCTTTTTGCAGCGTTACTTTTTCTGAACGTGAATTTTCCAATACCAGTCTTATCAACTGTGAAAATAT
>JAYUBR010000756.1:0-14764 GCA_043740775.1 Ferruginibacter sp.
AAATCAGTATTCATTGCTAATACAACCGAAGCCTCTTTTTCATTAGAATATACAGAAAAAAAGCGAATCAAAATTTTTAATAAAAATGGATTTGATGCTGCCACTATAACCATTCCATTGTATGTTGATGAAAACAATAAATCGGAAAAATTGGAGAACCTGGTTGCTTTTACTTTTAATCTCGAAAATGGAAATCTGGTACAAACCAAGGTTGACAAATCGCTCGTCTTTACAGAAAATCACAGCAAGGGTCTTAGATATATCAAGTTCACTTTTCCTGCACTCAAAGAAGGAAGTCTCATTGAATATTCCTACCAGATAAAGTCTGATTTCATTTTTAGTCTTCGCCCATGGATTTTTCAGGGAGATTACCCTGTTATGTGGAGCCAGTATGAGGCTGATATTCCAGAGTTTTTTAGATACGCAATGCTTATGCAAGGTTATCAACCATTTTTTATTAATAAGGTAGAGAATGAACAGGCCAGCTTTGAATTTATAAAACATTCGCAGGATGGTGCCAGGGGAATGGTGGATGGTGTACCGCAAACTAGTTCCTTTAAAGTGGACGGCCAAATTGATCACCACATCTGGTGCATGAAAAATATTCCTTGTTTGAAAGAAGAATCTTACACTACTACGCTGCGCAATCAGGTCGCTAAAATTGATTTTCAATTGAGCCAGGTAGCGTTTCCTCATTCATCACCGACTAACTATATGAATTCATGGGAAAAAATAGCTACCGACTTAATGCTTGATGAGAAATTTGGGAGGGAAATTACGAGGCCAAACAACTGGCTGGATAATGAATTAAGTGACTTGGTGAAACCATGCGTTAGTGAAATGGATAAAGCACAAAAAATATATGAATTTGTAGCCAATAATTTTATTTGCAATGAAAATAATAGCATCTATATAAAAGACAACCTTCGGCAGGTTTTCAAAAACAGATCGGGTTCGGCGTCAGATATAAATATGCTTTTGATTGCTATGTTGAAGAACCAAAAAATTAAGGCGTCACCGATTATTCTCAGCACAAGGGATCATGGCTTTACTCATGAATTATATCCTTTATTAGTCAGGTATAATTATTCAATAGCAGAATTAATTGTAGACGATACGCAGTTTTTTTTGGATGCTTCAGTGCCGAAGCTGGCATTCGGAAAATTGCCCGCAAACGTCTACAACGGACAAGCAAGAAAAATAACAGCGGACTTTGCGGCCCCCATTTATTTCAGTGCTGATTCCTTAAAGGAAACAACTCTAACCAATGTTTCTATTTCTAACATGGATAATGGAAATATAGAAGGCAGTTTTAATCGTGAAATTGGATTTTATGAATCATTAAAAATGAGAAATTTGATAGCTAAAGATTTGCTGGATAATTTCACTAAAAAATTGAAACAAAAGTATTCTGAAGAAGTGTCAATTGATAATGTAATGATTGATTCATTGAAGTTGCTGAATAAGCCGGTTGCAATAAAATTTGATGTGAATTTAACTTCTTTCTCCACAAGCGATATTGTTTACTTCAATCCAATGCTGGGAGAAGAAATGAAAGTAAATCCATTCAATAGCCTTCAGCGGCTTTACCCGGTTGAAATGTCTTATACGAATGATGACATCTATAATTTGACAATGGAAATGCCAAAGGGGTACCGGCTAGATGAATTGCCTAAATCTGTACGATATAATCTAAATGAAAACGAAGGGTTTTTTGAATACCTGATTTCAGCAAGTGATAAAAGAATACAAATGAGATGCAGGTTAAAATTAAACAAAGCGACTTATCTTACTAATGATTATTCAACGCTTCGTGACTTTTATGCACAGATAGTTAAAAAAGAATCCGAACAAATTGTATTTAAAAAGATAAGGTAACTATGAAAATAATTGTATTGTTTTTCTCTATTTTGATTTGCGGACTAACAAAGGGTCAGCAATACAATGCTCTCGTAATACCTGATTCGATGCGCAAAGGGGCAGATGTAATAAAGCGGGATGAAGAATATATATTAACTGTTCAGTCTTCTTCTAAGTATACGCTATATGAAAAACATGTTTACACGATATTAAGTGCAGCAGGTGATTATTATGCAAAATACAAAACGTACTACGATAAATTTTGTAAAATAAATTATGTATCAGGAACCCTCTTTGATGCCACGGGAAAAGAAGTAAAGCATACAAAAAGGAATGACTGGGAAGATAAAAGTGCCTTTGACGGTTTTAGTTTATTTTCGGATGCAAGATATAAGGAAAGCGGTTTTTATAGGACAAGTTACCCTTATACTGTGGCTTTTGAGGAGGAGGATGAATATGATGGCACGATGGCATTTCCACAATGGAGGCCCCAGGGTATTCCAGAGATGTCTGTGCAAAATAGTAAATTTACGTTTATTGCGCCCGCAGATTATCTGGTTAGATATAAGCAACTTAATTTTAATGAAGCGCCTTTAATGACAAAGAAAGGAGATGTAAAATCCTATACCTGGAATATAAAGGACATACCCGCTCAAAAATACGAAGTGTCATCGCCTCGCTTCACAGAAATTACACCGATTGTATTTTTTGCTCCTTCCAAATTTGAGGTTCAGGGGTATAATGGCGATATGTCTACGTGGGACGGTTATGGAAAATTCATTTATCAGTTAATTAAAGGGAGAGATATTTTACCAGACGAAATAAAAAGGAAAGTACATGACTTAACCGATCACATTAAAACTAAAAACGAAAAAATTGACCTGTTATACAATTTTCTTCAGACAAACACACGTTATATAAGTGTACAGTTAGGCATTGGTGGCTGGCAACCTTTTGAAGCATCTTATGTTGCGGAAAAAAAATACGGTGATTGCAAAGCGCTTTCCAATTACATGATTGCATTGTTAAAGGAAGCAGGTATAACAGGAAAATATGTTGAAATATATGGAGGAGAATCTTCTCCCTCGTTTGAATCTGATTTTTCTTTCCCTCAATTTAACCATGCTATTTGCTGCGTGCCGCTAAATAAAGACACAGTCTGGCTTGAATGCACCAGTCAGACTGTGTCTCCTGGATATATGGGAAGTTTTACCGGCAACAGGAAAGCTTTGCTGATTGATGAAAGCGGTGGTCATTTAGTGCAGACTCCTGTTTACAAACTTACAGACAATCTGCTGGTAAGAAAAATTAAAGCAGTTATAGATGAACAAGGCAATCTAAATGCAGACATACGCAATAATTATACGGGTTTGCAACAAGAGTTACCCCATTCGTTAATGAATAATGCAACAAAAGAAGAACGGGAAAAATATTTAAACCAGATGTTTAATTTCCCCACTTATCAGGTAATTAAAAACGCTTATGCTGAGCACAAAGGAACAATTCCGGCAATGGATGAAAGCCTTCAAATTCAGGTTAATAATTATGCTACCGTTACCGGCAAGCGTTTATTTATTGGCGCCAATTTATTAGGAAAAGTAAAAGAAAAGCTTTTTACTGATACAACAAGAAGGTACGATTACATTGTAAATGATGCCTACCGTGATGTTGATTCAGTTGAAATTAAAATGTCTGTTGGTTATAAACCGGAAAGTTTACCAACAGATGTTTTGCTTGAAACAGCTTTTGGTAAATATGTGTCATCTGTAAAGGTATTTGAGGATAAAATTATTTATTACCGTTTGATGGAACACTACAGTGGTCGTTTTGCTGCAAATAAATACAATGAACTCGTGAAGTTTTATGAGCAGATCAATAAAGCTGACAGGTCACGGATAGTATTTGTTAAATCACAATAGGGTTCTAATATTAACCGTTAAAATCGGCGCTTGTTTTTGTAGTTTTAGCATTCTAAATCTGAGGGAAGGCAGATTGCATCAGTTACAGGTTGATGGTATTTGCTCATCAATATTCTTTTTAATTTCCAGGTAAAGTTCTTTTCTTGATTCACTTAATAAAGATTTTACAAAAACAATACCTGCATATCCCCGGCATTTATCAACCCATGGCCAGGTGCCAAATAAGCCTGGGCAACTTATCACTGTACTGTTTCCTTTGCCATCTGTTTCCTGTATCCATTCACCCAAAGCATACTCAAATCCTTCAGTAGTTTTTGGTGTATACTTTTTTGGAATATTGGTGGTTTGTACGGTTTGCATTTTGTCAACAGCAGCCTCACTTAAAATGCGCTTACCTGCAAACATTCCCCTCTTTAAAATCATTGATAAAAAATTGATATAATCTTCCGGCGTAGAAACCGCACCACCAGAAGGATTTAACGCATCAGCATCACCGGCAAATGTGCTGTGTTTCATATTTAGCGGAGTAAAAATCCGTTGCTTCATCAGTACATCAAATTTCTTTTTGCTAACCACTTCCAGCACTCTTGCAGCAATATTTAAACCAATGCCTCCATAAAAAAATGTTGTGCCGGGATTAGCCGCAATTTCTTTTTTTGCAAAAGAATTTACTTCATCTTCCAGGGATTCAAACTTTCTGCGTTCTAAAATTTTAGCAATGGTGTGTTGGTTATCTGTAATGCCTGTTTCGTGACATAAACAATTGCGGATGGTAATATAGGCTTTCCCGTAAGTTTCATAAATGGGCAAGTAGGTACTCACTTTATCATCCAGCGAAATTTTTCCTTCGTCTACAAAAGTCATTACCAATGCAGCAGTCAACCACTTGCTGCAACTGGCTATTGGTGCCTGGCTTTTAATTGTAAAATCGCCCATTGCTTTCTGGTACACAATTTGGCCATCTTTAAATACAACCGCAACAACATCTTTGCCCAGTGTTTTTTGATTGGCTGATAAAAGCTTATCAATTCTGCTAAAATTGTATTGACTTTTTGCCAGCAGACAGAGTAGCAGTAAACCCAATGCCAGCATGAATTTTAGACAGTTTGATTTGATTGTTTGCGCCATAATTTCCTGTAATTTAAGTTGGATAGAGATTTGACAATTTTATAAAGGTATTCGAAATTATGTATTCCAAACGGGAATGGATGATTGAATGACTTATTTAACATCACCGAAATTTTTAGTTTTTAAAAACCATTAATTTCTGTAATAATGAATACAGATGAATCAAATTAATAACTAAAATAAATTTTTAAATATGAACCTTAATAATTTCACCATTAAAGCACAGGAAGCAATTGCGCAAGCACAGCAACAGGCTTTTAACAATAAAAATCCCAATATTGAAACAGAACATTTATTAAAGGCTTTGTTAAGCGAAGAAGATTCGCCCATTGAATTTTTGCTGAAGAAAAATAATGTAAACGTAAATTTTGTAGAAACAAAAATTGATGAAAGTATTAAAAAACTGCCCAGGGTACAGAGTGGCGAACCAGCACAATCTGTAAGCAGGGATATGAACAGTGTAGTGCTGAGAGCAACCGGCGCACTTAAAACTTTTGGTGATGAATTTGTGAGCGTGGAATATTTACTGCTGGCAATTTTGCAGGGAAATGATAATAGTGCAAAGTTGTTGAAAGATGCTGGATTAACAGAAAAAGGATTGATAGCCGCGATAAAAGATTTGCGTAAAGGATCAACCATTTCTTCTCAGACAGAGCAAACTCAGTTTAATGCATTGAACAAATATGCAAAAAATCTGAATGAAATGGCAAGGGCCGGAAAGTTGGATCCGGTAATTGGAAGGGATGAAGAAATACGCCGCACATTACATATTTTATCAAGAAGAAGTAAAAACAATCCTATTTTGGTAGGGGAACCAGGTGTTGGTAAAACCGCCATAGCAGAGGGTTTGGCCATGCGTATTGTAAATGGCGATGTACCGGAGAATTTAAAACCGAAAATTATTTATGCACTGGATATGGGCCAGCTAATTGCCGGTGCCAAATATAAGGGAGAATTTGAAGAAAGATTAAAGGCAGTGGTAAAGGAAGTTGCCGACAGCGATGGAGATATTATTTTGTTTATTGATGAAATACATACGCTGGTTGGCGCTGGTGGAGGCGATGGAGCAATGGATGCCGCAAACATTTTAAAACCCGCTTTGGCAAGAGGGGAGTTAAGAGCAGTAGGTGCAACCACATTGACTGAATACCAGAAATTTTTTGAGAAGGATAAGGCGCTGGAACGCCGGTTTCAAAAAGTACTGATTGATGAACCAAGCGTGGAAGATGCCATTTCTATTTTGCGTGGTTTAAAAGACAGGTATGAAAGTTATCATCATGTATTGATAAAAGATGAAGCAATAATAGCTGCGGTTGAATTATCTCACCGCTATATCACCGATCGTTTTTTACCCGATAAGGCCATTGACCTGATTGATGAAAGTGCCGCTAAGCTTAGGTTAGAAATGAATTCGATGCCGGAAGAATTGGACAAACTAGAAAGGCAAATACGCCAGTTGGAAATTGAAAGGGAAGCGATTAAAAGAGAAAATGATGCTGCAAAACTGAAAGAACTAAATACAGAAATTGGCAACCTTGCTGTAGAACGGGATACTTTTAAAGCAAAATGGCAGCAGGAAAAAGAAGTGGTTGAAAAAGTACAATCGGCAAAAAGCGAAATTGAAAATTTAAAAGCTGCAGCCGAAAAAGCTGAACGGGAAGGCAATTACGGTCTTGTTGCTGAAATACGATATGGTAAGGTTCAGCAGCAGGAAAAGATTATCCAGGAGCAAACAAAATTACTGGATGATATCAGTGAAAAGCGCATGCTGAAAGAAGAAGTAGATGCTGAAGACATTGCGGTGAGCGTTGCAAAAGCCACAGGTATTCCTGTAATGAAAATGCTGCAAAGTGAAAGAGAAAAATTATTGCAGCTGGAAGTGGAACTGCATAAAAGAGTGGTGGGTCAGGATGAAGCCATTGAAGCAGTAAGTGATGCCATTCGCAGAAGCAGAGCGGGATTGCAGGATCCCAAAAAACCAATTGGTTCATTTATATTTTTGGGTACTACCGGTGTTGGTAAAACAGAGCTGGCAAAAGCATTGGCAAATTATTTGTTTGATGAAGACAGTATGATGACCAGAATTGATATGAGTGAATATCAGGAAAAGCATTCTGTAAGCAGGCTGGTAGGGGCACCTCCGGGATATGTTGGTTACGATGAAGGAGGTCAGTTGACGGAAGCGGTTAGACGCAAACCCTACAGTGTAGTTTTATTGGATGAAATTGAAAAAGCTCATCCGGATGTATACAATGTTTTACTACAGGTGCTGGATGATGGTCGTTTAACTGATAACAAGGGAAGGGTGGTAAACTTTAAGAATACCATAATTATTATGACAAGTAATATGGGCAGCCATATCATCCAGGAAAATTTTGAAAAAGTAACTGAATTGAATAAAGAAGAAGTGGTGGAAAGTACCAAGGCAGAAGTAATCAGCTTGTTGCGTCAAACCATTCGTCCTGAATTTTTAAACAGGATAGATGAAGTGATTATGTTTCAACCGCTAATGAAAAAAGAAATTAAAGGGATTATACGGATTCAGTTAGATAACCTGAAAGATTTGGTAGCTAAAAGTGGAATTCAGCTTGAGTTCAGCGACTATGCTTTGGACTATCTTGCTGAAAACGGTTACGATCCACAGTTTGGTGCAAGGCCATTAAAAAGGCTGATTCAAAAAGAAATAATTAACCAGTTAAGCAAGCGTATTTTGGTGGGTGATATTGATAAAACAAAACCGGTTTTGGTAGATGTTTTTGATGGGGTAGTGGCTTTCAGAAATGAAGCTGTTTTTGAAAAGAATAAAGAAAATTCTCTTAAAACCGGTTAAAATAAAGTTATTTAAAATGGCAACCTTAAAATTAAGCTGCTGATTATCAATAGTGTGGACAATCTGTTAAATAATAATACCTGAACGGTATGGAAAAAAAGGCAAAAAATATTACCTTCAGTCGCTTACCCAATTTTTCTGATGGTGTTTAAATTAAAAATAAATACAACAATATCCCCTCAGAGTTGGTTATTATAACAAGTCATAATCCAGGTAAGTAAGGTGGGGTATGACATAAAAATAAAAAAAAATATTATGGCATTTAAAAAAGAGGTGGTAGAAATTATTGAACCGAGAGACGTATTTGTTGGCGATATCAATGCTCCGGTAACATTAGAAGAATTTGGAGAATACGAAAGTGAAGTATGTGCAAAAGCTAACGAGGTTGTTAAACAATTGCTGGAAGAATACGATGGAAAAGTTCGTTTTAATTTTCGGCACTTTCCAATGACAAACATTCATCAACGCAGTTTAAAAGCAGGTGAAGCTGCGGTTGCAACTGCGCAGGATGGTAAATTTTGGGAAATGCACAATATCCTTTTTGCAAATCGCAGAAACCTTGGAACCACAAGTTTAAAATTGCATAGCAGGGAAGCAGGCGTACAAAACAAACGTTTTTTAGACGAACTGGTAAATGCCACTTACGGTTGGCAGGTGCAGGGAGATATGAGGGAAGGTATTAATCGTGGAGTAAAGGATGTTCCAACATTTTTTGTAAACGGAGAACGTTTTACCGGTAAAGTTACCTACGATGAATTGAGCAAAGCGGTAGAAGCTGCTTTAAAGAAAGTAAAGAAAAAAGTTCCTGCAAAAGTAAAAGCATAATTAAAAAGCCCCGGTAAATTTTACCGGGGTTTTTTGTTCGTATTGCAGGTAAGAAGGAATTTATTTTATGGAGCCCATACCAAATACTAAATTTTCTAAATTATGCTCATTGAAGTATACTTTGCAAATGGTTGCGGCCTCAGCAAGTAGTTGATCCATTTTGGGTTGTTTGGTGCCCAATAACTGGTAAGCTTTTTTGTAAGCTTCCGCATCTGATAATTCTGTTGTTTGCTGCAAAGCTTCTTTTACCGCCACTACATGCAAACCGCTGTCTTTTATTTTTCCCAGTTCGGCAATCATCCAGCTCAGGGCATAAAAATAATTTTGTTCCAGCAGCAAAAAATAACCGGTATCACCCGCATCCGGCATTTTGTTATAAGCCGAAGTGGTTATTTCTTTGGTTAAATATTTTACCAGATGTTTTGGTGTATTTTTATTTTTTGATAGTTGAATACTTCCCCGTAAAGCCTGCGGGTAAATGCTTAGCCAGCGCAGCTTACGGCGCAATTCATGCACTTCAGATTCTATGTTTTTAAACTGGCATTTGCTGGTTTGTATAAATTCTGTAATTGAGTAAATGGACCTTCCGTAAAATTCATTGATAGCGGCTACTTCCGGTTCTTCTTTTAACCAATCAGCGCTGTTTAGTTTTTTCTGTATTTTTTTTATGCGGCTGTTATCTGCAGATAACCATTCTTTTTCAACAAGTATCTCATTCAGGCTTTGTATTTTCTCTCTTGTTAGCGCCTGCAGATAGCTTATAATAGTGGCAGGTATTTTTTTATTGGTACTGAGGTCTTTTGCAATGTTATCATAATAATCAATCGCTCCAAATGTATCTTCAAGCAGCTTAAATTGTTCTTTTAATTTTGTAAACTTTTTTTTATTATTTATCGAAATATACATTTTAGCCAATCCTTCCAGCATAAATAATGGGGTACGGGCATCATTATTATACAGCCATAGTGCCGGATTTTTTTGTTTGGCAGCTTTATCAAACAGGCTTTGTAATTTGGTAAAATAATATAGAAATCTTGCTGGTCCTTTTATCATGGTTAAAATTTTTAGCAGGTGAATTATTTTAAAAGATGATCTGTTATAAACACAAAAAATATAGATTTAACGCTCAAAAAAAGCCACTGTACCACCAACCCAGTTTTTATCTTTGTTATAACGGGTTCCAATCATTTTACCTTTACTAAGCCGGGCAAGGTTATGCACAGCTATTGGTCTGGGCCACTCTTTTTTCCAAAAATAAAATAAACGTATCTCTGCTTTTGCAGGTTGGCCGGTCGTTTCAATTACCTCAGCATATTTTACCTTGCGTTGCAATATCCAGTTTTCCGGGTCGGTTATTTTGTTGATATCTTCATTGGTAACATCAATAATTACACCCATTCCCGCAAAAGAAAATAAAGGTTTCAAAACATAGTTTTCAAGATCGGGAGGAATTTCTTTTAAATCTTTTAAATAAAAAGTTGGGGGAACATAAGGATTATCAATCAGCGGCAAAGTGTATTTACTGATGCGGTAAAACCAGTTGGGATGTGGTATCCATTCTACATTCCAGGGATAGGTGATATCAATAATATTGCCTGTGAATTTTTGTTGATGCAGATCGTCAAAAATAAGCCGGTTGTAAATTTTTTTAACAGGTATTTTTTTTTCATCATTTTCATAAAATAATTGATCTCCTTCGCCAATCAGTTTGGTAAGACAAACAGTTTTTATACCCAGCACATCTTCTGTACAATAAAAATCAATCCTTGTTTTTTGCTGCTCCGGATAAATTTCCAGCAGGATAACATTTTCCGGATTACAATCTCCTATAATAATTTCTTTTAGTAATTGCAGGTAAGTTGTTTCTGTGTAGCCGTTTAAATACGCATCATGCGTATTGGGTACATCTGCATACAGTTTGCTGATAGCGGTATGAAAAGCCTGGAAGGCAAACAGGGTAGGGAATCCCTGCATTTCAATTAATTGAGGCTCCAATGCACCGCTGCTGTTTTCACAGATGCCAAAATCAAAAGCTATAAATTCCGGGTGATCTTTTTCATCGCCTGCAATGATATCTTTTGGTATTGCTTTTTTAGTATGTTCCTTAAAATCTGCTTCTACCAGGATGTTGATAATGTCTTCACAGGCATCCAGCATTTTTTGTGTAAAATCTTTTGGAATAAAAACGGGCGTTTCTGCAACTCTAAACTCCAATGTTCCCTGATGAAGGTTTTCTATTTGCAGCAAATAAGCTGCATATTTTTCTTCTGAAAAATGATCATTGAAGCGCTGCCTTAATTCTTTCTGCATCGTAGATATAATTGATAATATTTTATTGCTTAAAAATAATCATAATACCATACTTTATCATCAATACAAAAGAATTATATTTCTACAGGCTGTAAACTTTGCACCGCTGTTAGTAAAAAATTTGGCAGGATGTGCTCGTAAGTATAAATAATTTTATCAGGATCGTTTAATTGTTCAATCATACTGGCCCATTTTTCATGGCCGTAATTTTCAACTACAGTTTTCTTTTTTTCTTCTGTCTGAAGGTACATGCTCATACCAACTGCATCAGCTTCCGGGTGAAATTGGGTGCCGATCATATAATCATTAAACCGCACCGCCATAATGGCTCTTTCCAATTGTATGTGAGGACGTTCTTTTTCAATGGCAAGAATAGTGGCGCCTAAATCAACCAGTGTATTATGCCTGGGTTCAACTACCTGGTAATCCCTGCTGTCTACAGCATAAAAGGGATCTTTCATCTCATCAAAAACAATTTCTTCTTTACCATCCTTTAATAAGTGAACGGGGAAAACGCCAAAGGAAGTACTTTTTCGCTGGCATACATTGCCGATATTATAATGCCTGCAGGCTAATTGAAACGAGTGGCAAATAAAGAACACATATTTTTTTTGAACATTACCCTCATTGTTGTTCCATTTCTCTACGCAATGAAGCCAATTAAAATAAATCTTTTCCCATTCACTGCCTTCACTATCTAACGGACTGCCGGGGCCGCCGCTCGAAATAAAAATATCATAAGTAATATCAGGTACTTCATTTTTTTGCCGCACATCAAATTCATCCCACAAAATATCAAAGTTATTACTATCACCAAACTGATTTAATATTTCACGGATACAACGCATTCCCTGGTTAGTCACTCCTTCATATAAATCAAGTATTGCTATGCGAAACTGCTTTTTTTCTAATAAAGACATGCTGTAAAATTAATACATTTTTCCCAGACCAGTTTTGCAGCTGATGCAATGGCAGCGCTGATTATATCCCCATTATATTCCCGTCAAAAAATTGCTGTGTATATAATCTACCACATCAACAAGGTTATTAGTCTGTTCATATATTTTTAATTGCCTGTCGGCACCGGTTCCCTGTTCCAGCATATTGTGTACATAATTAATGGCGTGGCGGCTGCCGAGTTGCGGTACCACATCATCAATAAAATCAAGTAATTCATAAATTAGTACCCTTGTGTTTACTTCAGTTTCCTTGCCAAAATCAATCATGCTTCCTTCAATACCATACCTGCTGGCACGCCACTTATTTTCGTTTATAAGTGCCCGTGAGTAAGTCATAAAATTAAGATTCTGGCTGCGCAGTTTATACAGCTTTGCACACAATGCCTGAAAAAGTGCAGCAATGGCAATCGTTTCCTGCACCGTCATCGGAATATCGCAAATGCGAAATTCTACGGTATTAAAAAAGGGATGAACCCTAAGATCCCACCAGATTTTTTTTGCATTATCAATACAGTTTGTTTTGACCAAGAGTTTAATATAACTCTCATAAGCTTCTATGCTTTCAAAATAATCCGGTATACCAGTACGGGGAAATTTATCAAACACTTTTGTACGATACGATTTATACCCTGTTTTTCTGCCTTCCCAAAAAGGCGAGTTGGTGCTTAATGCATAAATGTGCGGTAAAAAATAACGGGCCGAATTGGCGATATGAATGGCCATTTGCCGGTTCTCCATACCTACATGAACATGCAATCCAAAAATAAGATTGCTGCGGGCTGCTTCCTGTAATTCGTTTACTATTTCATTGTAACGGGCATGGTCTGTTATTAACTGACTTTCCCAATGGCTGAAAGGATGTGTACCGGAAGCGCCCAATTGTAAACCTAAACTTTCACCAATACCACTGATTGTTTTACGAAGTGTAGATACATCCATAAAGGCTTCATCAATATCCTGGCAAATGTCTGTGCCTACTTCAACAACTGCCTGGTGCATTTCTGCTTTTACTTTATCCTTAATTAGTTTATGTCCCTCCTGAACAATTTTTTGTTCATGGCTTTTCAATTCCCTTGTCTGTGGGTCAAGCACCATGTATTCTTCTTCTACGCCAATTGTAAAACTTTTGTATGATAAGCTGGCCATTTTAATTAATAATTAGTAATTAATAATTTATAATTTTTTCAATTCTCAGAAGTCTTTTAAATTGGCAGTGGTATAATGGGTTAGTAAGTTTAAATGTATAGAGAAATGAATATTTTCAGGTTGAATGCATTGTCCATTATCCATTAAAAAAGCGTTTGCTTAGCGGCACTGCGTTTAATGTATTCGCCCCAGGTTAAATTATCTGCTCCATTATTTTGTTCCTGTGCTTTTTCAATGGCAAATATTGCGGCGGTTTCCACAACCCATTCAAAATTTTCTTCGCCTACACTTGTTCTTTCTGCATCAGGTGCCGGGTTGCAAAAATCAATCGCATAAGGTATTCCATTCTTCAATGCTAGTTCAACAGTATTAAAATCGTATCCTAAATAATGATTGATTCGCAACACAATGCCGGTCATCAGTTTTAGCTTTTCTTCTGAAGGTTTAAAATCGGCTACATAACGCAAGGCATGGGGGTTGCGTGGTTCGTAAGACATGATGCGTACATATTTGCCCCCAATGCAATAACAACGGTAATACTCTTCAAAAATTATTTCTTCCTGCAACATCATTACCAGATCGCCGGTTTCACCATGTTTATTAAAAAAATCTTCTTTATCTGTAAGTGGATAAACACTCTTCCAACCTCCGCCGGCAAAGGGTTTCATATAAGCAGGGAAACCAACATAATTAAAAATACCTTCCCAGTCAAGCGGGTAAGCAAGGTTGCTGAAAGATTCTCCTGTTGTGTCAACCGGCAAATCTCTTGAAGGTAAAATAACCGTTTTAGGAACGGGCACATTTATTTTAGTGGATAAACAATTATTAAAAAACTTTTCATCCGCACTCCACCAAAATGGGTTATTAATAACTGCTGTTCCGCACAAGGCTGCGTTTTTTAAATAGGCTCTGTAAAAGGGTATATCCTGTGATATGCGGTCTATAATTACAGTATAACCACTGTTTTCACCCTGTATTACTTTATCTATTTTAACCGGCTCTGCAATAATGCCTGCTATATTTTTACTGTTCACTCTTTGTACAAAAGCTTCCGGAAAACTTCTTTCCTTTCCATGTAAAATGCCTATTTTTTTCATAATTGATTTTTAAAAAAAAGAATGCTTGTTGGAAAACGGGGTATAAACAGATTTAATTAACCCAATTTATTTTTTTCGTTTGAATTTACCAAATAATACTTGCCACCTTGTTTGATGGCGACAGGTAAATATTACTTGACCATGCAAATAGCATGTTGAAAATTGCAGTCACCAAAAGTTCCCGCCCTTTGCTTATTTTTGAAGCTATGCCACACAGGAAAACCACCGGGGTTATTACAGAACACCATGTTATTAAATCGGCTTTTTTAAAAAGAGATGTGAAGGTAGATTGTTATTTACCGATGCATCCGGGTACAACTACTGAAATTAGTTTGTTATTAATTAACGATGGACAAGACCTTGTTACAATGCATTTTCAACACTTGCTGAAGGAGCTGTATGATCATAATAAGATTACACCATTAATGTGTGTGGGATTGCATTGCGGGCACGATAGAAAGAATGAATATGCTACTGCAAAAGTAGCAGATTACAAAGGCCGCGGAACAAAGGCCGCGTTACATGATCAGTTTGTTTTTGAAGAGCTGTTACCCTTTCTTCGCAAAAAGTATTCAATGTATTCTTTCAAAGAAAAATCTTATGCAGGTTTTTCATTGGGCGGATTGAGTGCATTGGATATTGTTTGGAATTATCCGAAGGAGTTTACAAAAGTGGGCGTGTTTAGTGGCT
>JAYUBR010000757.1:0-39117 GCA_043740775.1 Ferruginibacter sp.
TTCCGCTTAGGTCTTCGCCGCCGTCTGGTCTCCCGACCAACGGCAGATATAAAACAAAAAATATTCCATAAATTCAGGTATCAAAATATTCTATTTCGCTGCCATTGTTGGTGTTTTTCAGCAACAACAATTCGGGCCGATTAGAGGCTTCACTTATAAAAAACCGTAAAACGCTCTTTTTTGTAATTAACTCATCGCTTTATGCCCTTTAGTAATTTTCTTCACAACTTTCTTCGCAGACGAATCCCTGATAAAAATTTCTGTGTGTAAAACTACTTTTTCAAACTCGGTTACAGCCCTTTTGCTTTCAATAAGTTTAATCAGCAACTCTGTAGCAGTTTGGCCCATTTCAAAAGCAGGTTGTTTAACAGCAGTTAAACTGGGGTTAAGTAATTCAACCAATGGTGAATTAGAAAATCCAACCAATGCCATATCATCGGGCACCTGCAAACCAATAGCTTTTAAAGCTGCCAGGCAACTTACGGTAAGCCTGTCGCCTGCGCTAAAAATGGCTTCGGGTTTATCTCTTAAATTTACCAGGCTTTTAACTGCATCTTCCAGTTCTTTATAAATCATGCCACCGTGGTCGCAGTTTTTTATGTATAATTCATTTACAGCAATTCCATTATCTGCCAGTGCAGCTTTGTAACCATTCAATCTTTCTTTAGATATTGATAAATGAGAAGCACTGGTAAGGTGGGCAATTTTTTTATACCCGGCATCAATTAAATGCTGTGTGGCATCATAAGCACCTTTATAATTATCTGCTACAACTTTATGGGTTTCAATTTCATCAGTTATCCTGTCAAAAAATACAATTGGAAATCCTTTGTCATGTAATTTTTTAAAATGCTCAATGTGATCGGTTTCTGTTGAAAGCGAAACCAGTAAACCATCAACCGACCTTGATGCAAGATGTTCAACATTCACTACTTCCCTGTCGTACGATTCATGGCTTTGAGAAATGATTACATGGTAACCTCTGTTGTAAGCAATAGATTCGATACCATTAATAGCCTGCGAAAAAAAGTTATTGGCAATTTCGCAAACCACCACACCAATAGAGCGGCTGCGGCGTTCTTTTAAACTAAGTGCAATAGGGTTGGGCCGGTAATTAAACTGTTCGGCATATTCTATCACTAATTTTTTTGTATCCGAACTTATTTCATGGCTGCCCCTTAATGCCCTTGAAACTGTTGAGGTTGATAATCCCAATGCTTTGGCAATATCTTTTATGGTAATGGCTTCGTACATTTTTAATGAAAATTTATCCGGTCTGTTGTAAAAAATTGCATCTTTTTAAATTGATAAAAAGGATGATTTTTTCAATTTAAATCTTTTTGAATCCTGTTGCAATCGTTATCGGCATCGATTGCGTAAAAAAATCAATTCAAGGTTAATAGATTGTTAAATAAACTATGTAGAATTGACATCTGTACTCCTTGTAAAATACGAATAAGTTTCGACCCGATAAAGATTTTAAAAAGATTGCTTAATATTTTTCATTTTTTTGAATTTATAAATACTGCTGTATGAATAAAATACTGTTGTTACTAACACTACTGTTTGTTATCCCCTTTACCTTACTGGCCCAAAACAAAACCATCAAAGGTAAAGTTGTTGACGAATCCGGTGCTCCTGTTTCGGGTGCTAACATTTTAGCCAAGGGAACAAAGAAGGGTGTACAAACTGATAACTCCGGCGACTTTTCAATCACTGTTTCGGCAGGCACTACCGACCTGGTAATTTCTTCAGTTGGGTTTACTGCTAAAATTGTAACGGTAACCGGCAACGATGCAGGCACTGTTCAATTGTTTAAAGAAGTAATTACTCAGGAAGATGTGGTGGTGGTAGGTTACGCCACCATCAAACGAAAAGACCTTACCGGTTCGGTATCTTCAGTAAGTTCCAAAGAGCTTAAAGATTTTCCTTTATCATCTGCCGCAGAAGCACTGCAGGGAAAACTGGCTGGTGTGCAGTTAACCTCTACAGAAGGGGCACCCGGCGCCGAAATAATTGTAAGGGTAAGAGGCGGTGGTTCTATCACACAGGATAATTCACCACTATATATAGTTGATGGGGTGCAGGTAGAAAATGCCTTATCGGTACTGTCTCCGCAGGATATTGCAACCGTTGATGTTTTAAAAGATGCATCTACAACAGCTATTTATGGTGCAAGAGGTGCTAATGGTGTTATTATTATTACTACCAAAGGAGGTAAACCCGGTAAAACACAGGTAACTTATAATGGTTCTTATGGTATTCGTAAGTTATCCAATTTTCAGAATGTGATGAGCCCTTACGATTTTGTATTATGGCAGTGGGAGAGAAGCCGGGGTTCTATTCAGGATAGCTCCAGCTTTGCCCAAACTTATGGCACTACCTGGGATACCTTACAAAATTATAAAAACGTTAAGTTTGTAAACTGGCAAGATCAGGTATTTGGCAGGAGTGCTAAGTTTTCGAACCACAATGTGGCCGTAAGTGGTGGTAACCAAACTACTACTTTTAATTTAAGCCTTACTGCCAACAAAGAAGAGGGAATACAAATTGAATCGGGATTTGAAAGAAAATTAGTAAACTTTAAAATTGACCACAAGGCTACTGATAAATTAAGGTTTGGATTTACCGCCCGTTATATTGATCAGGAGATACAGGGTACAGGAACTACCAACAGTGGTACAAGAACTACCAACCGGCTTAGGCATACAATTAATTACAGGCCCTTTGAATTAAATACGCCAACCGGCGGCATAGATGATTTTGATGAAGTTTATTATCTGGCATCTGCAGGTGCTATAAACCCGGTTATACTTACCTATGCCGAGTACAGAAGACAATATAGCAAGTCTTTTTACCTTACCGGTTATGCAAGTTATAATATACTTAAAAATCTTACTTTCCGAACAACCATCGGGTACGATAATGCAGCTATAAGAACAGATCTTTTCTTTAGCAAAATAACAGGTACTGCCAGAAATTTTGCTTCCTTACCGGTTGCTTCTATCGGCCAGCAGGCTAATTATCAATTAACTAATTCAAATACCCTACAGTACACAGTTAACAATTTTAAAAAACATCATGATATTACTTTGTTGGCAGGCCAGGAAGTGGTAGATCAACGTTCACAACAAACTGCCCTTCAAACAAGATATTTTCCAGGTGATATAAGCCCCGAAAAGGCACTTGCCAATATGCAACTGGGAGCACCACCTACCGGAACAACCAATCCCCCATCTGTGGTTACCTCATTTGTAAACCCGCCATCACGTATTGCTTCGTTTTTTGGCCGAGTTAGTTATGCCTATGATGATAAATTTCTGGCCAACTTTAATATACGGTCAGATCGGTCATCTAAATTCAGTTCTAAAAACGGAACGCTTGTATTTCCTTCCGGCTCTGTGGCATGGAGGTTTACAAAAGAAAAGTTTTTTGATAAAATTAACTGGCTCAATGAGGGTAAGTTCCGGGTTGGTTATGGTGCTGTAGGTAATAACCGTATTGGCGATTTGTTATATCGTCAACTTTATGGCGTTACCGGCGAGTATGCATTTAACCATTCCATTGTACCGGGCTTTGCACCCACTTCATTATCAAATCCAAATTTAAGATGGGAGAATAATACTTCCCTGAACTTTGGGCTTGACCTTGGATTGTTTAATAATAAAGTTCAGCTTACTATAGATGCGTATAAAAATTCTGCAAAGGATCTGCTGCTGGCCGTAGCCATTCCCCCAACAACAGGCTATGCTTCACAACTTCAAAATATTGGTGCAACCTCTAACAAAGGTTTGGAGATACAGTTAAGTGCTACACCATTACAGAAGAAAAATTTCACCTGGAATACAAACTTCAATATTGCATTTAATAAAAATAAGGTAGAAAATCTGGGGGGTATTCAGGAACAAACCCGTAACTCAGGCTGGCAGGGCTCTGATGGGGTTGATGATTACCTGGTAAAAGTTGGCCAGCCAATTGGTTTAATGTATGGCTTTGTTACTGATGGATTTTATGGCGTTGATGATTTTAATTACAATGCTGTAACCAAAATTTATACTATCAAACCAGGGATTGCTGCAAATGCAGTTTATGGTACGCCACAGCCGGGTATGCTTAAGTGGAAAGATTTAAATGGCGACGGACTTATAACAGCAGATAAAGACAGGCAGGTAATTGGAAATGCCAATGCAAAATTTACCGGCGGCTGGACAAACCAGTTTACTTATAAAAATTTCGATCTCTCTGTTTTTGTAAACTTTGTAGTAGGGAATGATATTTATAATGCCAATAAATTAGAGTGGACAGACGGCGCTTTTGGCAACCTGAACATGATTGATGAAATGAAAAACAGGTGGACAAATATTAATGCAGCCGGACAGGTAGTAACCGACCCCACAGAACTTAAAGCACTAAACGTAAATGCAAAAATATGGAGCCCCGTACGTGTACAGCGCTGGTGGCTGCATTCATGGGCTGTTGAAGATGGTTCTTACCTGCGCTTAAATAATTTGACGCTTGGATATTCATTACCGAAAAACCTTTTGAGTAAAATTAAAATTTCAAATATCAGGTTTTATGGTACGGTAAATAATCTGGCAACATTAACCGGCTACTCAGGTTACGACCCCGATGTAACTGCCAGAAGAAGCGATCCCTTAACACCGGGTGTGGACTTTGCGGCCTATCCCCGTGCAAGAACCTGGTTGTTTGGTGTAAACGTAACTTTCTAAAAAAATAAAACGCTTTTATATGAAAAATAAAATTTATCAATCAGTAACAGTTGCCATAATGCTTACAGTATTATTGTTTACCGACGCATGTAAAAAATACACGGAGGTTGAGCCGGTTTCTCAATACAGTATTCCGCAGGCTTTTTCAGATGTATCCAATGCTACCACAGCAGTTGTTGGGGTTTATGACGAACTGCAGGGCGATAACGGATATGGTATCCGTATCAGTATGTATTACCCTTACGATAGTGATGAAGGGATTGTTAGCGGGGGCATAGATAACGGAAGAAGAGGTGTAGGCCGGTATCAGTTATTGTTAACCAATGCCGAAATCAGCGGCCCATTTAACCAGTTGTACAGGGGTGTAGAAAAAGCAAACCTTTGTATAGAGCAAATACCTTTGATGAAGCAATATGCCGGTGGAACTGAGGTTGAGCAAACTGCACTTAAAAAATTACACGGCGAGGCATTAACACTAAGGGCTCAGTTCTTTTTTCAACTTATGCTAAACTGGGGCGATGTGCCTGCACCAATGATACCTGCCTATAAACAAACTAATTTATTTATCCCTAAAACAAACCGTGACTCTACTTACGACATGCTGCTGGCCGACCTTGCAACCGCAAAAGCGCTGCTTCCCTGGAGAACAGATGCAGGCCCAAGAAATGAAAGGATAACTAAAGGCACTGTAATGGCTTTACGTGCAAGAATGGCCATGTTTCGTGGAGGATATTCTTTACGCAGCAATGCACAAATGGAAAGAAGGTCTGATTATCTTACCTACTATAATATGGCAAAAACAGAATGTGAAGAGTTGATGGCCCGCAGAGATCAGCATACATTGAACCCCAACTATGAAGATGTTTGGAGAAAAGTTACTTCATTTACTTACGACCCACAGGGTGAAATAATGTTTGAAGTTGGTGCCGGTGGCGGTAACGGAAACAGCGACAGCCGTATGGGTAATTACGATGGCCCAAGGCTAAGTAATGCATCCCGTTATGGAGCCGGTGGTGGTGGCATTCAAATGCTGCCTAATTTCTTTTATGCTTTTGATTCGGTTGATACCAGACGTGATATATCAGTTACACATTACCAGGTTACAAACTCTACTAATATTAAATCGCAATTGAGGCTTGGGGAACTAAATACCGGTAAATACCGCCGTGACTGGAGGGTACCGTTATTACCGGGTACAGTTTTAAATGTTGGATATAACTGGAGTGTGATCAGGTTTTCTGATGTGCTTTTAATGTATGCCGAAGCTGTTAATGAAATCAACGGTTCTCCAACCGCTCTGGCAATTTCAGCATTTGAAGAAGTAAGAAGAAGAGGATACCGTGGTAATACAGGATTAATAGGTGTTACACCAACATCTAAAGCAGGCTTTTTTGATGCCATTGTTAATGAAAGATTCCTTGAATTTGGACATGAAGGTATTCGCAGGTACGACCTGTTGCGCTGGAACCTGTTGGCAACAAAACTTGCAGATGCAAGAACAAGAATTCAGCAGATACGTGACAGGATAGCTCCTTACACAAATGTTCCCCAGTATATCTATTACAAGAATATCGGGGAAGAAATTGTGTACTATACTACAACAGACAGTGTTGGAGGAGGAAAACCATTCTGGAGACCGACACAAGTGCCCCCGGCAGGTACAGTAGGAACTACCCGGTTACCTGCAACAAAATGGGTTCGTATAGATTGGGCCCAGCATTTAACAACTCCAAATGCTATTGTTGTAGATATTGCAAGGCCTTTATGGCAGGGGATGGCATTTTATTTTGTACCAGGTAAAAGCGAACTTTATCCATATCATACAAATGTGATTGCATCATACCAGGGCCGGTTACTACAAAACCCGGGTTATTAATTTTTCTCATAGCGTTAGTTTTCAAGGGCTGTTGCAAATTGCAGCAGCCTTTTTTAATCTTTTTTAAAAACAAATAATGAAGCGGTATTTTCTGTGTGGTTTCCTTTTAATATTTTTTATCAGTTGCAGTACAGCACATAAACAAAGCGTACAGCAAAATGATGAAAATGAAAAGGTGATCGCTTTTCCGGGTGCCGAAGGTTTTGGTAAATACACAACTGGCGGCAGAGGAGGTAAAGTATTTATTGTTTCAAACTTACATGATAAAGGCCCCGGCAGTTTCAGGCAGGCTGCCGAAGCAAAAGAAAAACGAATAATCGTTTTTACAGTATCGGGTACCATTCACCTGGATACAAAGCTTTCTGTTAAGGGCGATGTAACTATTGCCGGGCAATCAGCGCCTGGGGATGGTATATGTTTAGCCGATAATTCTGTTTTATTGGGAGGCGATAATATAATTGTACGTTATCTCCGTTTTAGGTTGGGCGATAAATATCAACTTGGCGGTATGGTAGATGGCAATGGCGGCGATGATGCTTTTGGTGGTACACACCGCAAAAATATTATTATAGATCATTGCAGTATAAGCTGGAGTACCGATGAAGTTTTTTCTGTTTATGCCAGCGACAGCACAACCCTGCAATGGAATTTAATTGCAGAACCACTTAATTATTCTTATCATTTTGAAACCGGCGATACCGATTACGAGCATCATGGCTTTGGGGGCATTTGGGGCGGCAGGCATTTAACTGCACATCATAATTTATTTGCGCATTGCAACAACCGTAACCCACGTTTTGATGGTATCAGAAACGCCCCTGAAGAAAATGTTGATTACCGCAATAATGTTATTTATAACTGGGGTGGCAATTCTATTTATGCAGGCGAGGGCGGGAATTATAATCTTGTAAACAATTATTTTAAGTACGGCCCCTCTACAAACAAAAATGTAAGATTCCGCATTGTAACCCCCGGTAAATGGGAGAAGCCGCCAATACCTTATGGTAAATTTTATGTTGATGGGAATTATGTTGACGGCGCAAATGATGTTTCAAAAAATAACTGGCTGGATATTGAAATGGGTAATAAGGGTACAGAGGCCGATAAAAAGGAATCCATTGTTGACAAACCAATTCCATCAATAAAAATACCAGATCAAAATGCACTTGATGCTTACAAAGCTGTTATGAAATTTGTTGGAGCCAGTTATAAAAGAGATACAATGGACGAAAGAATTATCAACAATGTAAAAAACCGCACTGGTGGCTTTATTGATGTGCAGGGAGGTTTTGCACATGGTACGGCTCATGAGTTAACGGTTAATGCCTGGCCCTATTTAAAATCATTGCCTGCATCAATTGATACGGATAAGGATGGTATGCCGGATGATTGGGAAAATACAAATGGATTAAATCCCAATGATGCAACTGATTCTTCAATCTATAAAATAAATAAGACCTATACAAATATTGAAGTTTACCTGAACGGCCTTTTAAAATAATGCAATGAAGAAAATATTTATAATAATCAGCCTTTTTGCTTTTATGGCATTCAGCTTTCCGGAAAGAAAGAAAATAAAAGTATACCTGATCGGCGATTCAACAATGTGTTATTATCCGGCAAACAGGGCGCCATTAACCGGATGGGGAATGCCTTTTGCAAATTTCTTTGATTCAACAGTGAGCATTGAAAATAAAGCAAGGGGAGGAAGAAGTACCCGTACTTTCATCAGCGAAAACCGCTGGCAGCCGGTTGTTGATAATTTGCAGGAAGGGGAGTATGTATTGATACAGTTTGGTCACAACGACGAAGCCAAAGAAGAAAAATATAAAGAACGCTACACTTCTGTTCCCGATTATAAAACCAACCTCATTAAATTTATTACTGAGTCAAGAGCTAAAAAAGCAATACCTGTTTTAATTACACCTGTTAGTAGGATGAAATTTGATAAGGAAGGAAAGGCCCAGGAAACACATGCCGGATATTCTGCAGCAGTTTGGGAAGTTGGCAAAGCATATAATACGCCTGTTATTGACCTGGATGCAAAAAGCCGCAATTTATTACAGCAATTTGGCCCGGAGTATTCTAAAATGTTTTTTATGCAACTGGATTCATTACAGCACCCCAATTATCCCACCGGGCAAAAAGACAACACACACTTTAATGAGTTTGGTGCCAGGCGCATGGCCGAGCTGGTATTGGCAGAAATAAGAAATTTAAAATTGGAACTGGCAGAAAGAATTATTATACCACCCGTAAAAAAATAAAATGAAAAGAATTGTTCTGATCATTATTGTTTGTTTAATATTTGGAAAAATATTTTCTCAATCTGTTACCGGTATTACCGGCAAGCCCGATACTTCATTTACAACCTACAGCGCCTGGCTTTCTTCAAAAAAAACTTATCCGTACATTAAAATCGCAGAAGAATTTTATTCTCCTTCTATTAAAACAAAAAAGAACATTACTTATTGTACGCTTGATAATAGAAAATTGCTGCTGGATGCTTTTTGTCCAGCAAAAAAATCAAAAACAACGCAAACAGCCATCATAATCATTCATGGTGGTGGATGGAGAAGTGGTAATAAAACATTGCATTATCCATTGGCGCAACACCTGGCTGCACTTGGTTATGTTTGTTTTACACCTGAATACAGGCTTTCAACCGAAGCATTGTATCCTGCTGCAGTGTACGATATTAAATCTGCCATACACTGGGTAAGAAAAAATGCAGCGAAATATAATATTGATACAAACAAAATTGTTGTAGCAGGCCATTCGGCCGGAGGCGAACTGGCGGCAATGATGGGAGCTACAAATGGCATTGCTTCTTTTGAAGGGCCGGGATGTGATTTAAATTTCAGCAGTAATATAAATGCAGTGATAGATATTGATGGATTGCTTGCATTTATTCATCCGGAATCCGGTGAAGGTGATGACAGTAAAAGAATATCTGCTGCAACAAACTGGTTTGGGTATTCTAAAACAGAAAATCCTGAATTGTGGAAACAGGGCTCACCACTTACCCATGCCGGGCCACATACGCCACCCACTTTATTTATCAACAGCAATGTGGCAAGAATGCATGCAGGAAGAGAAGATTATATTAAGATACTGGATGAGTTTAAAATTTATACAGAAGTAAGAGCATTTGATGCGCCGCATTCATTTGTTTTATTTGAACCCTGGTTTGCACCCACGGTAAAATATATTGATGATTTTTTGAAAAAGGTTTTTAATAAATAATTTTGAATGAAAAAGTATTGTTCCATAGTTGCCCTGTTTTTTTTGTTTGGGATAAAGGCTTTTGCTCAAACAACAAATCCGCAGCAGTATAAATATATTTTTACCGTAGCAAAAGACGGTAGCGGCGATTATAAATATATACAGGATGCCATTGATGCCATGAGGGCATATCCATTAGCATCCATAACACTCTATATCAAAAATGGGGTGTATACGGAAAAGATACTGCTGCCCACAGATAATACCGATGTAATATTTATTGGTGAAAGCGCAGAAAAGACGATCATAAGCTTTAATGATTATTCGGGAAGGGGAAAACTAACCACATTCACTTCATACACGGCAAAGATCTCCGGCAATCGTTTCAGGGCCGAAAATATTACATTCGCCAATTCAGCCGGGCCGGTTGGCCAGGCCTTAGCTTTGTATGTTGATGCTGACAAAGCAGTATTTAAAAATTGCCGTTTCCTCGGTAGCCAGGATACAATCTTTGCTTCGGGTGAATCATCAAGACAGTATTTCACCGACTGCTACATAGAAGGAACTACCGATTTTATTTTTGGCCCGTCTACAGCAGTATTTCAAAACTGCACCATCAGGGCCAAAGCCAATTCATATATTACTGCCGCCAATACAACCGCAGGAAAGAAATTTGGCTTCGTGTTTTTAGATTGTAAGATCATTGCCGACTCATCGGTTAATAAGCTTTACCTGGGCAGGCCATGGCGTGCCTGGGCAAAAACAGTTTTTATCCGTTGTGAACTGCCCAAACAAATAACAGCAGAAGGATGGAATAACTGGGGCAATCTACAAAATGAACAAACTGCTTTTTATGCTGAATATAAAAATACAGGTGATGGCGCTGATTATACCCAACGGGTTAAATGGTGTAAGCAATTAACCGATAAAGAAGCAAAAGACTATACTTTGGAAAATATTTTTTTAAACAACAATGCGGTTGCTACGCAGGAATCAAATTGGTTTCAGCAAACCCATGCAAAACCTTTTGAGTGGCCTGCTGCTAAAAATTAAAATGAAGCAATATTTTATTATACTGATTATTATTGGTTCAGCAGTTAATGTGCTGGCGCAGGAGTTCATTCCTTTATGGCCCGAAGGAAAGAAACCCAACTTTAACGGAAAAAAAGTAACAGACAGTTTGTACAATGAAAGAATATGGCGCACGGGTACGCCGGGCATATATGCCTTTACCGTTCCTAAATCTGTTAACAGCGGAACTACAGTAATGATCTGCCCCGGCGGTGGTTACGAAAGAGTATCCTATATCTATAATGGGTTTACGTTTGCCAAATGGTTCAACAGTCTTGGCATTAATGTATTCGTTCTTGTTTATCGTTTACCTCACCAGACCGATCTGCAGCAACGGCAACTGGCACCTTTACAGGATGCACAAAGAGCCATGCGTATCATCAGAGGCAATGCAGTAAAATGGAATCTGAAAACAGATAAGGTAGGTGTGATGGGCATTTCCGCAGGCGGACATATAGCCAGTACATTAGGAACACACTTCGATGATGTATCGTCTATAAAAGATTCGCTGGATGCTTTTAGTTACCGTCCTGATTTCATGGTATTGCTTTCGCCTGTTATTACCATGGGTAAATATGCACACCCGGTAAGCAGAAAACTTTTTATAGGGCCCGACAGTACCCGGGAAATGATCGAAAAATATTCAAACGAATTGCAGGTAAATTCATCAACCCCGCCAACATTTATTGTACATGCATTAAATGACAGTTCGGTAAATGTCAGGAACAGTCTTTTATTTTATAATGCCCTGCTTGATAAAAAAGTAAATGCCAGCATTCATATTTTTCCCAAGGGGGGACATGGCATAAGGCTGGATGATAACCCCGGCTCAACCGACCTTTGGCTCGATCTGTTGGAAAAGTGGATGAAAGAAACGGATTTTGTAATACCAATACCATTTAAATAACAAAATTATGAAAAGGTTAGTTTTATTTTTATTGATTTTTGTTACGTTGAAATCAACTGCACAGGTAACAACAAAAACCGTGTCGCCCGATGGCAGAGGTGATTATAGAACCGTGCAGGCTGCGTTGGATGGCGTTCCGATGAAGAATAAAAAGCCCGTGACTATTATTATTAAGAACGGAGTTTATAAAGAAAAACTTTTCCTCGACTCAACAAAAAATTTTGTAACAATTATTGGTGAAGATAAATTCAACACCATCCTTACTTATGATGACCATACCGGCAAACTTTCTCCCAAAGGCGATACGATCAATACAAGAACATCGTGGAGTTTTAAAATACTGGCAGATAATTTTATAGCGAGCAACATTACTTTTCAAAACGATGCCGGCTTTTCTGCAGGGCAGGCTGTAGCCGTTGAATCAGATGGGGATAAAGCTACTTTTAATAACTGCCGCTTCATAGGCAACCAGGATGTATTGTTTACCAACAGCGACAAAAGCAGGCAGTATTACCAGCAATGCTACATAGAAGGAACTACTGATTTTATTTTTGGTTCTGCTACAGTTTGGCTCGAGCAATGTCATATCCACAGCAAAAAAAATTCGCACATCACGGCTGCATCTACTCCAAAAGAAAAAAAATGGGGTTACGTTTTTAATGATTGCATTTTAACCGGCGATACATCCCTGCACAATGTTTCGTTGGGCCGCCCCTGGCGGCCTTATGCAAGTGTTACTTATATCCGTTGCTTTATTGGCGAACATATAAAACCCGAAGGCTGGAGCAACTGGAACAATACCGAAAATTATAAAACAACCCGGTATGCCGAATATAAAAATTACGGCCCGTCGGCAGATCCGTTAAAAAGAGTCAACTGGGCAAGGCAACTTACGGATGAGGAAGCGAAGGAGTTGAACGTAAGGAAATTCTTTGGCGATTGGTTTATTATTCCCGTAAAACAAAAAAAATAATATGCAACCAATAAAAACAGCCTTATGTTCTTTTGGTATGAGCGGATGGGTTTTTCATGCACCCTTTATTCATTTGCATAGAGGCTTTGATCTGTATGCCGTATTTGAAAGAACAAAAAATCTTGCAGCAGAAAAATATCCCGGCATTAAAACATTTCGGTCTTTAGAACAGATGTTGGCAGATGAGGCAATTGAACTGGTAATTGTTAATACGCCTAATTATACCCACTTTGAATTTGCAAAATTGGCATTGCAGGCAGGCAAACATGTGGTAATTGAAAAACCGTTTAAGAATACAGTTGCAGAAGCAAATGAATTGATAGCATTGGCAGAAAAGCAAAACAAAAAATTATCAGTGTATCAAAACAGGAGATGGGACAGCGATTTTAAAACAGTGCAAAAGGTTGTACAACAAAAACTGTTGGGAGAAATAGTTGAAGCTGAAATTCATTTTGACCGCTATAACGAAGCATTGAGTTACAAACTTCACAAAGAAACTCCGGGTTCCGGCGCAGGCATTTTACCTGACCTTGGCCCGCATTTAATTGACCAGGCTTTGCAACTTTTTGGAATGCCAAATGCCGTATTTGCCGACGCAACAAATTTGCGTGAAATATCAAAAGTTGACGATTATATTGAATTGATTTTGTTCTATCAGCATTTAAGAGTGCGGTTGAAGGCGTGTTATTTAGTCAGGGAAATTTTGCCATCTTATATAATTCATGGCACAAAAGGAAGTTTTATAAAACCAAGAGCTGATGTGCAGGAAAGGGATTTGCAAAAAGAAAAAAATCCGGCTGATGCAGATTGGGGAACCGAACCTGAAGAAGGAAAAGGATTATTACATACAGAAACAGAAGGTAAAATCATTCGTGAATATATTCCTTCAGAGAAAGGCAATTATATGCCTTATTACAATGGAATTTATGATGCAGTCCGGAATATTAAGCCATTACCGGTTACAGCAGAAGAAGGATTGAATGTGATCCTTATTATTGAAGCAGCTTTTAGAAGTGTTGATGAAAAAAGAATTATAGCGTTTCAATAGTATAGTGATTCGGTCATTTTTTTTACCAATGATGTAAAATTATTTTTAAAGCTTATGTTATTACTGGGAATTGATATCGGTACTTCTTCTGTGAAGGTTTCTGTAGCAGATGCAGCAACGCAGCAATGTATTGGTTCGGCACAATATCCCGAAACTGAATCTGGTATCATTAGCCTGAACCCTGGCTGGGCAGAGCAATCACCGGATACCTGGTGGGAACATACACAACTGGCTATTTTAAAATTGCATGCGCAACAAAAATATGATCCGCTGAATATTGGTTCCATTGGTATTGCGTACCAGATGCATGGCCTGGTTATGGTGGATAAAGATCATAATGCTTTACGGAACAGTATCATCTGGTGCGACAGCCGGGCAGTGGAGATCGGCGACAAAGCCTTTGCGGAAATAGGAAAAGAAAAATGTTTACATCATTTGCTAAACTCACCCGGAAACTTTACTGCCGCTAAACTGGCCTGGATAAAAGAAAATGAGCCGGGGGTATATGATAAAATTGATAAGATCATGTTGCCCGGAGATTTTATTGCCCTGAAACTTACAGGCAATATTACCACAAGTATCAGCGCTTTATCAGAAGGGATATTCTGGGATTTTAAAAACAATGAGTTGTCAAAGGATGTGATGAATTATTTTGGTTTCAGCAATTCATTAATACCTGAATGCAAAAATGTATTTGAAGAACATGGCAGGCTGACAAAACAAATTGCTGCTGCACTGAATTTACAGACTGGTATCCCGGTTTCTTATAAAGCCGGCGATCAACCCAATAATGCTTTATCATTAAATGTGCTGCAACCCGGTGAAGTGGCGGCCACGGCCGGAACCAGCGGGGTTATCTATGCGGTCAATAATACTTTAGGCTTTGATCCGCAATCAAGAGTAAACAGTTTTGCCCATGTGAATCATACAAAACAAAATACCAGCATTGGCACATTGCTTTGTATCAATGGTGCAGGATTCAGTTACAGCTATACACAAAAAAAATATGCTGCCTGTAAAACCTATGCCTGGATGAATGAAGAAGCCGCTAAAATAAAACCGGGTTGCGATGGGTTATTCATTTTACCTTTTGGCAATGGCGCCGAAAGGATGCTGAATAACAGAACCATTGGCTCCCTGTATTTCAACTACAATGAAGTTGTTCATTCACGGGCACATATTTTCCGGGCCGTACAGGAAGGCATTGCCTTTGCATTTCGTTATGGTTTGGAAATTATGAAAGCGCAGGGATTACAGCCAGCAGTGATCCGTGCAGGAAAAGCAAACATGTTTTTGAGTGATGTGTTTACAGAATCGTTTGTAAATGGGCTTGATATCCCTGTAGAGTTATACGACAGTGACGGCAGCGCAGGAGCAGCTATTGGTGCAGGTATCGGGGCTGGTATCTATTCGTCTTATGCAGATGCTTTCAGTGAATGTAAACCCGCCTGGAAGGTAGAGCCAACAAAGGCAGGAATATACGATGAGCTTTATGGCGAATGGAAATCCATTTTATTACAACAACTAAATCAATGAATATGATGCAGGTAATAACGGGCCGTGAAAAATTTTTTAAAGAGATACCGCAAATAAAATACGAAGGTATTGAAACTGACAATCCATTGGCATTTCGCTGGTACGATGAAAATAAAATGGTAGCCGGTAAAACGATGAAAGAATATCTCCGTTTTGCCTGTGCCTACTGGCATTCATTTGTAGGCAATGGTGCTGATCCTTTTGGTGAACCTACGCATATTTTTCCATGGAATAAAAAAACAGATGCTGTTGAACGGGCAAAAGACAAGGCGGATGCCGCATTTGAATTCATTACAAAATTAGGATTGCCTTATTATTGTTTTCATGATGTGGATGCTATTGATTTTACAAATGATGTTGTTGATAATGAAAAGCGCCTGCAGGCAATAACTGCTTATCTCAAAGAAAAACAGGATGCCAGCGGCGTAAAATTATTATGGGGCACGGCTAATTTATTTTCGAACAGGCGATACATGAACGGTGCAGCAACCAATCCCGATTTTCATGTTCTGGCTCATGCAGGTGCACAGGTAAAAGCAGCATTGGATGCAACTATTGCATTAAACGGGGAGAATTATGTTTTTTGGGGCGGACGTGAAGGATATATGAGCCTCTTGAACACAAACATGAAAAGAGAAAAAGAACATTTTGCTAAATTCCTGCATACTGCAAAAGATTATGCCAGAAAGAAAGGTTTTAAAGGACAGTTTTTTATTGAACCAAAACCCTGCGAACCATCCAAGCATCAATATGATTATGACAGCGAAACGGTAATTGGATTTTTACGACAGTACGACCTGTTAAATGATTTCAGTTTGAATATTGAGGTAAATCATGCTACACTTGCCGGCCATACTATGCAGCACGAGTTACAGGTAGCAGCCGATGCAGGTTTACTTGGCAGCATGGATGCCAACCGTGGCGATTATCAAAACGGATGGGATACTGACCAGTTCCCCAATAATATTAATGAATTAACAGAGATCATGCTGGTTGTATTGGAAGCCGGCGGCTTTAAAGGAGGTGGAATAAATTTCGATGCAAAGATCCGCCGTAACTCTACCGATGTAGCAGACCTGTTTCATGCACATATCGGTGGCATGGATGCTTTTGCCAGGGCATTGATCGTTGCGGATAATATTTTGCAAAGATCGGATTATAAAAAGATAAGGAAAGACCGTTATGCTTCTTTTGATAATGGAAAAGGTGCTGCATTTGAAAGCGGAAATTTATCGCTTGAAGACCTGAGAGCCTATGCTATAGAAAATGGAGAGCCTGAAGTATTGAGCGGAAAACAAGAATACATGGAAAATATTATTAACCGGTTTATATAAAGTTTATACAAGCTGCTCTTTTAACAATCTAAATTAATATTTATGAATTTTCTGGGGTCATGGGATTGGGTGTTTCTTATCGTTTACATGCTTGTGATAGCCGGTATTTCCATCTGGTCTATCCGGAAAAGTAAAAATTCACCAACCGATTATTTTCTGGCAAACCGTAACCTGGGTTGGTGGGTTATTGGTGCTTCCATTCTTGCATCCAATGTGGGTTCGGAACATATAGTGGGACTGGCCGGAACAGCTGGTGCATCCGGAACTGTTTTGGGGCATTATGAACTGCATTCATGGATAGTATTATTATTAGGCTGGGTATTTGTTCCTTTTTATATGCGTAGTATGGTGTATACAATGCCGGAGTTCCTGGAGAAAAGATTCAATGCAAAGGCACGACGCTTGTTATCCATCATTCAATTGCTCAGCTATGTAATTGCAAAAGCATCTGTAACCATTTTTGCAGGGGCATTGGTATTTAACCAGTTCCTGGGCATTGGTTTTTGGGAAGGAGCAATTATACTTGTTATAGTTACTGGTGTATACACAGTTTTTGGAGGACTACATGCTGTTATGTACACCGAAGCAATACAGGCATTGGTTTTATTGATAGGCTCCGGCGTATTGTTATACATGGGCCTGGATAAGGTAGGAGGCTGGAATGAATTAATAGCAGCCGTACCTCCCGAAAAATTGAATATGTTCCGTCCGCTTAGTGATCCCGAATTTCCATGGTTGGGAATTTTATTTGCCTCACCCATTGTAGGTGTATGGTATTGGTGTACCGATCAGCACATTGTTCAGCGCTGCCTTGCCGGGCGTGATGAAAAACAGGCAAGGCGGGGAACCATCTTCGCCGCTTACCTGAAATTGCTCCCGTTCTTTATCTTTCTTATTCCGGGTTTGATTGCATACGTTTTACACCAACGTGGCCAGTTAATATTACCACTTAATGCCCAAGGATTAACTGATTATAATGCTGCCTTTCCTGCTATGGTTCAACAGATCATGCCCATGGGTTTAAGAGGGTTGCTTGCAGGAGGATTATTGGCAGCCTTAATGGCTTCATTAGCTTCGGTGTATAATGCATGCTCTACACTATTCACCATGGATATCTACCAGAAAATGAAACCACAGGCAACAGGTAAAGAACTGGTTAGGGTTGGGCGTATTGCAACCGTTGTAGTGGTAATACTTGGCATGGCATGGATACCGATGATGGGCAAAATTTCCTCTTCATTATATACATATTTGCAAAGCGTACAGTCATACCTGGCACCACCTATAGCTGCTGTATTTTTGTTCGGTGTGTTTTTTAAACGTATAAATGGTGCAGGAGCACTTACCGCTATGGTAGCAGGCTTTATTATTGGTCTTATAAAACTTACCCTGGAATTATTTAAACATGATTTATCCGGCATACTGTATGATTTTGCTACGATCAATTTCCTGTACTTCTGTATTTACCTGTTCCTGTTTTCTATTGTAGTGATGGTTGTAGTAAGCCTGCTTACTCCCAAACCGGATGAAGCGCATATTAAAGGTTTAACCTTTGCCACTACCGTGGCAGAGGACAGGGCTGCCAGCCGTGCAAGCTGGAACAAATGGGATGTTATACTGTCGTTGGTTATAGTAGTGATAATAGTATCCATATTTCTTTATTTTTCTCCAATTGGTGTTGGGGCGTAGTTAAATAAAAATTGTATAACATGATCACATATAAAAAAAGCCTGAATCTTTTAATTGCTATGTTGTTAATATTAACAGCAGAAGCCCAGTATTCAATTTCTAAAGTATGGGTAGCAGATAATGGTAATGGCACTTACAAAAATCCAATCATCAATGCAGATTACAGCGATCCGGATGCGATAAGGGTAGGTGATGATTATTACATGATCTCATCAAGCTTTAATCATGTGCCGGGTTTACCCATTCTGCATTCCAAAGACCTGGTGAACTGGAAATTGATTGGCCATGTATTGCTGCGCCAGCCGCCGTTTGAGCATTTCAGTAGAGTGCAGCATGGCAATGGGGTTTGGGCGCCATCTATCCGTTTTCACAACAACGAATTTTATATTTATTATCCCGATCCTGATTTTGGAATTTATCTTACCAAGGCAAAAAATATTCTTGGCCCTTGGTCAGATCCTCTATTGGTAGAAGCAGGCAAAGGATTGATCGATCCCTGTCCTTTGTGGGATTATGATGGTAGAGTTTACCTGGTGCATGCATACGCAGGCAGCCGTGCAGGAATAAAAAGTATAATCGTAGTTAAGCAAATGGATGCTGAAGGAACTAAGACCATTGATGCAGGGGTAATGGTTTATGATGGTCATGAAAAAGATCCCACTATTGAAGGCCCAAAATTTCATAAGCGAAATGAGTACTATTACATTTTTGCACCCGGGGGCGGTGTTTCAACCGGCTGGCAAATCGTGTTGCGATCAAAAAATATTTATGGCCCTTATGAAAGAAAGGTTGTTATGGATGAGGGCAAGTCTGGCATTAATGGCCCACACCAGGGAGCCTGGGTTAATACACAAACCGGTGAAGACTGGTTCCTGCATTTCCAGGATAAAGCTGCGTATGGAAGAGTTGTTCATCTTCAGCCAATGAAATGGATAGATGACTGGCCGGTGATCGGTGTAGATAATCCCGACAGTTATCGGGAGCGTGACGGCAAAGGTGAGCCGGCATTGGTTTATAAAAAACCAAATGTTGGCAAAGTTTATCCGATCAACACACCTGCAGAATCTGATGAATTCAATTCTCCAAACTTAGGATTGCAATGGCAGTGGCAGGCAAATCCACAAAGTACCTGGGCATTTCCAACAGCTTCGGGTTCTTTAAGAATGTTCTCAGTTTACCAGCCCGACTCTATAAAAAATCTTTGGAACCTGCCCAGTATACTTGCGCAGAAATTACCTGCAGAGGAATTTACTGCCCGTGTTAAAATACTTTTCAGTCCAAAATTCGATCATGAACGTTTTGGCTTGATCATGTTCGGCAGTGATTATGCATATATTGCTGTAGAAAAAAGGTATGACCAGTTATTCATCATCAGCAAAGAAAATATAAAGGCCGATAAAAATAATAGGGAAGAAGAAACAGCTTCATTCCCCGTTTCAGGAAATACAATTTACCTCGAGATAAAAGTACAGAAAGGCGGTGTTTGTCATTTTGGATTTAGCACAGACGGGGGAAAATTCACAACTATCCTTAAACCATTTACTGCAAAACCGGGTCGCTGGGTTGGTGCTAAAATAGGCATGTTCTGCCTGCGTAATAATGTTACCAATGATGCAGGCTTTGCAGATGTGGATTGGTTCAGGGTAGAATCAAATTGATCGCTCACTAAAATGATAATTATGGAACGCAGAAAATTTCTTGGCTACACAGCCGCCGCTGGAGCAGCATTAATGTTGAATCCCTTCAGTGCATTTGCATTAGATTATGGAAAAAAAACAAGGCTGGCATTGGTTGGTACCGGTCACCGTGGATCAGGTTTTTGGGGCACTAACCTGGCAAAAACATTTGGTGAAGTGGTTGAGTTTGTAGGCCTATGCGATATTAATCCGGGCCGGGTTGAGCATGTAAAGAAAGTTATGGGTGTAAACTGTCCCACATTTTCGGGTTTTGAACAGATGCTTTTAGAATCAAAACCTGATTATGTTATTGTAACAACTGTAGATTCAACGCACGATGAGTTTATTGTAAAAGCATTGGATATGGCAGTTAATGTAATTACCGAAAAACCGATGACAACCAATGAAGTAAAATGTAAACACATATTGGATGCTGAAAAACGTTCGGGTAAAAAAGTGATCGTTGCATTTAATTACCGTCACGGTGTACACAGCATGCAGATAAAAGAATTATTGAGCAAACAAAGAATCGGTAAAATAACTTCGGTTGATTTTAACTGGTACCTGAATGTTTATCATGGTGCAGATTATTTTCGCCGCTGGCATGGCCTCATGGATAAAGGTGGTTCATTATGGGTACACAAAGCCACTCACCATTTCGATCTGCTCAACTGGTGGCTTAATTCTGAACCTGTTGAAGTAAGTGCTTACGGGGCATTGGAGCATTATGGAAAAACTAATGCATTCCGTGGAACGAAATGCAGGGGTTGCGAACATACAAACAATTGTAAATTTTATTGGGACATTACAAAGGATGAAAGATTATTTAACCTTTACGCAAAAAATGAAAAGCACGATGGCTACCTTAGAGATGGTTGTGTGTGGAGAAATGAAATTGATATTTATGATAAAATGAGTACACAGATCATTTATGCAAACGGTGTTATCGTAAATTATTCGCTTACCACTTACTCACCTTACGAAGGCTGGCAAATTGCTTTTAACGGAACAAAAGGCAGAATGGAGACTTGGGAAGATATCCCTTATTTACAAAAAACAACCAGCGATCAGGCCAACCGCCATGCAGTAGAAATGAGCAATGCTGATGATGCCATTCCCGGTGAGTTCAGAGAGATCATGGTGATGGATAATTTTGCAAAGAACTATGAAATATATACCACACCAAAAATTAAGGGAGGCCATGGTGGTGGTGATCTGCGAATGCAGCGTAGAATATTTGTTGATAAGAACGATAATCCACACCATGTAATGGCGGGTACAAGAGAAGGAGCCATGTCTGTTTTAATTGGCATTGCTGCAAGAAAAAGTATTGCATTAAAACGACCTGTAAAAATTTCTGAATTAACTGACCTGGTACCTATGACAAACAGGTTCTAAAATAATAATAATGAAAAAACTATTTGTAAATATCATCATGTTTCTTTCAACTGCTTTTATTTTAAATGCCCAAACTAAACAGGAAACTGCTGTTGCAAATGCTATAGAACAATTGCGAAAGGCAATGATTGATGCTGATTCTGTAATGCTGTATAGGCTAACTTCTGCAAAATTAAGTTATGGCCATTCGGGTGGGCATATTGATGATAAAAATGAATTTATCCAAAAGATAGTATCAGGTAAAAGTGATTTTGTAACATTGGAGTTTTTAGAACAAACAATTTCATTAAGTAAAAATATTGCCATTGTACGGCATAAATTTAATGCAGTTACAAAAGATAATGGCAAGCCCGGCGAAGTGCATTTATCAGTGTTGCTCATCTGGCAAAAAAAGCATGGCTACTGGAAATTACTGGCCCGGCAGGCAGTAAAAGTTCAATAAAAAACCGGGTAAAAAAAATTGGTATCGTTATCGGGAACGATTGCGTAAATAAACATCATTTAATAGTCAGTTACCTAAACATATTTGGGTAAAATTGATAAGTAAAAACGATTGATTGCAATGAATATTTTGAACCTTTTTAACCTGAATGGTAAAACAGCTTTAGTAACCGGTTGTAATAAAGGAATTGGTAAAGCTATGGCGCTGGCATTAGCCCAGGCCGGGGCAGATATTATAGGTGTTTCCAACTCTATCGAACTTAACGGAAGTGAGATTGAAAATGAAGTTGCTGCACTTAACCGTTCCTTCAAAGCTTATCAGTCTGATTTCAGTGACAGAAAATCTCTTAAAAATTTTATACAAAAAGTTACTGCGGAAAATAAACAAATTGACATCCTGGTAAATAATGCAGGCATGATACTTCGTAACCCGGCTGCCGAACACAGCGACGAATTCTGGGATAAAGTAATGGCCGTAAATCTCGACGCGCAATTTATTCTTACCCGTGAAATTGGAAAAAAAATGATTGAACAGGGCTCGGGTAAAATAATTTTCACAGCATCCTTATTAAGTTTTCAGGGAGGGGTAAATGTACCGGGCTATGCTGCCAGTAAAGGTGCCATTGCAAGCCTGATAAAAGCATTTGCCAATGAGTGGGCATCCAAGGGAATAAATGTGAATGGGATTGCACCGGGTTATATTGCTACCGACAATACAGAAGCTTTAAGAAATGATCCCGAAAGAAGCAAAGCTATCTTAAGCAGAATACCTGCTAACAGGTGGGGTGAGCCGGAAGATTTTAAAGGCGTGACCATTTTTTTAGCCAGTGCCGCCAGTGATTACGTAAACGGAACAATTGTAGTGGTAGATGGGGGGTGGATGGGGAGGTAAAGCCCCCTCTTGAACTTCGTTCGTTCCTATAACTGGGAACCCGCCGATAGGCGGAGAGGAAATGTAGAAGATTGTTGCGAAGATTATGTTGAAAAAAAATTGAAAACGGGTTTGATTTATTGTTGATTAAAGAACAAAATAAAAATATGTCAGTACAAAAGATAAATAAAGATAAAATGCCGTTGGCCTCTCCCGGTAAGAATCGGGAGAATGTGGGCGAGGCCATGCAGATAAGATTTCACAACAGCGCAAAGGAAGTAAGCACCATGGCAACCGAAGAATTGCGCAGTAACTTTTTGGTTGAAAAGTTAATGCAGACTGATGAGATAAGATTGGTGTACTCTCACTATGACCGCATGATCATCGGCGGTATTGTGCCGGTGAATAAAATAATTGCATTGCCAACTTACAATGCTTTAAAAGCAAAATATTTTTTAGAGAGAAGAGAACTTGGAGTTATTAATGTTGGTGGCGATGGAGAAATTAAAGTTGATGGCAGATCTTTCAATATAAATAAACTTGATTGTTTGTATGTTGGAAAAGGATGCCAAAAGATTTCCTTTAAAAGCAAAAAGAAAGATAATCCGGCAAAGTTTTATTTACTCTCGGCACCCGCTCATCATACTTATACAACCAGGCTGATGAAAAAAGAAAAAGCATCACCAACAGCAATGGGAGTGGCTGAAACTGCAAACCAACGTACCATTTACAAATACATACATGCTGCCGGTATAAAAAGCTGCCAGTTGGTAATGGGTCTTACCATTTTAAAACCGGGCAGTGTATGGAACACCATGCTTACCCATGTACACGACCGCAGGATGGAAGCCTATTTTTATTTTGATGTGCCGAACAATCAAAAAGTAATTCATTTAATGGGTAAGCCTGATCAAACAAAACATTTGGTAATAAGTAATGAAGAAGCAATTATATCGCCGCCATGGAGCATCCACAGCGGATGCGGCACCAGCAACTACGGATTTATTTGGGGCATGGGTGGCGAAAATGCAGATTATACAGATATGGACATGGTTAATATAAATGATTTAAAATAACGCAGAACCCTGTAGGCGCTTGCAAACCTCGACAGCGGTTTTAAAACCCGGAATTTGAAAAAAATATTCTGCTTATCATTATGCATCATCAGCGGCTTTGCCTTCCTGGTGCCCAAAAAAAAAGTAACCATCTTTTTAATTGGCGACAGTACCATGGCCAACAAACCACTTGATGATAATCCTGAACGTGGCTGGGGGCAACTGTTTCCAAAGTACATGACAGATGAAGTAGAGATACAGAACCATGCAGTAAATGGCCGAAGTACAAAAAGTTTTCTGAAAGAAAATCGCTGGGATACGGTGATGAGCCGCCTGAAAGCAGGCGATTTTGTAATGATACAGTTTGGCCATAACGATCAAAAAGTAGAAGACAGTAACCGCTCGGCACCGGCTCATACTTTGTATAAAGAAAACCTGATCCGCTATGTTAATGAAACAAGAAGTAAAGGGGCAACGCCCATTTTAATTACACCGGTAATGCGGAGAAAATTTGATGCCAATGGAAAATTTATTGACCAGCATGGTGATTATCCTGCTGTGGTAAAAGAAGTTGCTGCATTAATGAATGTGTTATTGATTGATCTGCATAAAAGCAGCGAAGCTTTGATTGTAAAAGAAGGTGTTGAAAACAGCAGGCGGTTCTTTTTGAATATTCCTCCCAATCATTTTAAAAATTACAGGGGCAAGGCAGAAGACAATACACATTTTAGTGAATACGGTGCTTCTTCAATGGCTTCTTTGGTTTGTCAAAGTATTAAAGAACAAAACCTGCCCCTGACAAAATATTTAAAGCGATCCGACTTTAAAGAAAAATTCGCATTTGAGTTACCCAAAATTTATACACCACATTTTAAAAAAGATACTTTCAACATTGTAAACTATGGCGCTGTTGCCGATGGAATGACATTGAATTCGGCAGCCATCAACAAAACAATTGACGAATGTGCCAAACAGGGCGGCGGTACTGTTTTAATTCCACGTGGTTCTTTTGTTACCGGTCCAATTATCATGAAAAGCAATATCAACCTGCATCTTGCCAAGGGTGCATTGGTAATTTTCAGTTCCGACTTTAGCCAATATCTCCTCGTTGTTTCTTCTTTTGAAGGAGTTGACGCAGCAAGATGCCAGTCGCCGGTTGTAGCAGAAAATTTAGAAAATATTGCTATAACCGGCCAGGGCATTATGAATGGAAATGGTTTTTACTGGCGGCCTTTGAAGAAAGATAAACTCAGCGAAACCCAATGGAAAAATCATCAGCAGGATTATGGTGGTGTACTGACAGCCGATAAAAAAACCTGGTATTCATCTGAAAAGGCATTGAAGGGTTCGCTCACAAATAACATCGGAAAATTAACCGATGGAAAAACACTGGCCGATTTTGAAGATGTAAAAGATTACCTGCGGCCAAACATGATACGCATTTACCATTGTAAAAATATTCTGATTCAGGATGTAACTTTTGAAAACTCGCCTGCATGGACAACGCACCTGATGATGAGCGAACACATCACCATAAAAAATCTGAAAGTAAAAAATCCCTGGTATGGCACCAACACCGATGCACTTGATTTGGAGAGTTGTAAAAATGCCTTGGTTGAAGATTGCAATTTTGATACCGGCGATGATGGCATCTGCATGAAAAGCGGACGTGATGCCGAAGGTAGAAAAAGAGGAATGCCAACACAGGATGTGATTGTAAACAACTGCACAGTTTATCATGCCCATGGAGGGTTTGTGGTGGGCAGCGAAATGAGCGGCGGCACAAATAATATGTTTATCAGCAATTGCACATTTATTGGTACCGATATTGGCCTGCGTTTTAAAACAACACGTGGCCGTGGCGGCATTGTTGAAAATATTTTTGTGAACAATGTAAACATGAAAGACATTGCCGCAGAAGCCATCCTGTTTGATATGTATTATATGGCGAAAGATCCGGTTGTATTGGCCGGAGAAAAAAGAGAACCACCAAAAGTTGAATTTAAAACAGTGGATGAAAGCACACCGCAATTCCGTAATTTTTATTTTAGAAATATAACCTGCAATGGCGCAGCTAAAGGCATTTTTTTAAGAGGCATACCGGAAATGCATGTTAAAAATGTACTGATAGAAAACGCTGTATTGCAGGCTGATGAAGGGATTGACATACAGGAGGCAAGTGATATTACGCTGAATAATATTACCATGATACCAAAAAATACAAACCCGGTAACCTATATTTTAAACAGCGATAACATTACGCTTGATGGGTTAAAATATAAAGAGCATGCTGATGTGCTGGCACAGGTGCAGGGCGAAAGAACAAAAAATATTTTCATTGTAAATACAGATGTTACAAAAGCCAAACAGAAATTAGTTGCAGATTTTGGATCAACAGATGCAACAGTAATTTGGGAAAAACCAAAGCCGGTTGAAGGGAAGAATAAGAAAGTAAAGACTAAGAAAAAATGGAAATGAAAAAAAAGATAATCATAACTTTTTTATTTTTTGTGTGCTTTAAAGCTGATGCACAACAGTTGCCCCGTCTGAATGGCGCAGCCGGGCAGGCATATTCTCAACAGATGGCGCAAACTGCTATAAACATCTGGCCCGACTCATTTAAAATAAAACCTGGCCCGGCACGCTGGAGCTACGACCAGGGCGTTATTTTAAAAGGTATTGAAGGCGTTTGGAAATTGTATGGTGATGGAAAATATTTTAATTACATACAGCACAGTATGGATTTTTATGTGCAGGAAGATGGCAGCATAAAAGATTATAAAAAAGATGAGTTTAATATCGACCATACCAACAATGGCAAAGTGGTAATGATGCTGTACAATATTACGGGCAAGGAAAAATATAAAAAAGCTGTTGATAATATCCGCAGCCAGTTTAACGATCATCCACGTACTAAAGAAGGAAGCTTCTGGCATAAAAAAATATATCCCTGGCAGGTTTGGTTAGATGGCTTGTACATGGGACAACCATTTTATGCCGAGTATGCAAAACTTGCAAAGCAGGATACCGTGTTTGATGATATTGCAAAACAATTCATCAACATAGAAAAACATACACGTGATGCAAAAACGGGTTTGCTGTATCATGGATGGGATGAAAGCCGGGAACAGCAATGGGCAAACCCGCAAACCGGTTGCTCACCGCAGTTTTGGGGCAGGGCATTGGGTTGGTATGGTGTGGCTTTGGTTGATGTGCTGGATCATTTTCCAAAAAATCATCCGGGCAGAGATTCGCTTATAAAAATTTTAAACCGTTTTGTTACTGCTGTTGCAAAAGTGCAGGATAAAAAATCGGGCCTGTGGTATGACATTGTTGATTTGCCGGACAGGCCAAAAAATTACAAAGAAGCATCCGCTTCCTGCATGCTTGTATATACCATGGCCAAGGCGGTACGTAATGGATACATACCTGCATCGTATCTGCAAAATGCAAAAAAAGGATACGCCGGTATCATTAAAGAATTTATTGAAGTGGATGCAAACGGGCAAACCAATTTAAAAGGCACCGTAAGTGTATCGGGGCTTGGCGGCAAACCTTACCGCGATGGAAGCTTTGATTATTACATGAGTGAGCCGGTTGTGGTAAACGATCCTAAAGGCATGGGTGCATTTATTTTGGCCAGTGTTGAAATGGAAATGGCTGCATTGCCAAAACCAGGTAAAGGCAAAACGGTGGTGATGGATAATTATTTTAACAACGAATGGCGTAAAAATGGATTTGGCGCAAACATGCGCCGCCACTACACCTGGGACGATACTGAAAACGGCGGATTCAGTTTGTTTGCCAATGTATGGCAGAGTTACGGTGCTACGTTAAGTGTACTTGATGCTGCACCAACTGCAGCCAATCTTAAAAATGCAAACGCTTATGTAATGGTTGATCCGGATGGATACAAAGACACGAAGACACCGAATTTTATGGACGAAAAATCGGCCACAGAAATTGCAAATTGGGTAAAGCAGGGCGGCGTTTTATTATTGATGACGAATGATACTGCCAACTGCGACCTGCAGCATTTTAATACACTGTCTGATAAATTTGGGATTCATTTTTTAGATAAGAGCAGGGACATGGTTAAGAACAGTGAGTTTGAAACCGGAGCAATCTATAATAAAAATGCTAACCCGGTTTTTAAACAAACAAAAAAAATGTACCTGAAAGAAATAAGTGTGCTGGAAGTAAAAGCACCGGCAACTTCTTTAATTACCCAGGATGGCGATGTGATTTTTGCAACGGCTGCATACGGCAAGGGCACTGTGTTTGCTGTTGGCGATCCCTGGCTGTACAATGAATATTTAGATGGCAGAAAAATACCGGCTGAGTATGAAAATTTTTCGGCGGCCAATGAACTGGTACAATGGTTATTAAGCAAATCACAAAAAAAATAATGAATCAATTTAAAAAAATAGCTGTCTTTATTACTGCAATATTTGTTGCCGGTGTTTCTGTATTTGCACAAAAGCAAATTGTTGTTGCTTCAAATGGTAAGGGCGATTTTAAAACCATACAGGAAGCCATTAACAGTTTACCGGCTGATGCAAAAGCGCAACGCATCATCTTTATAAAAAACGGTACTTACAAAGAGAAAATATTTATTGATAAAAATTTTATCACCCTAAAAGGAGAGAACCCGGAAAAAACAATTGTCTGTATTTCATTGGCAAGAGAAGAGTGGCGTTGCGAAAACCCCGATGATTACGGCACGGCAACCATCAACCTGAAAGGAAGCGATATTACACTCGAAAATTTATCTTTTATAAATAGTTTTGGAAAAGACAATACAAAAGATAAAACCATTGCCTGCACAAACGACAGCAGCAAAACAAAAACGATCAGGCCTGTCGGCCACCAGATGGCACTGCGTTCCTTTGCCACCACAAGGTTGATGGTTATCAACTGCATTTTTCGGGCGTATGGCGGCGATACGGTAAGCCCATGGAATGCAGCGGATGGTATGTTTTATTTTAAAGACTGTGCAATGGAAGGCGGCGTAGATTTTTATTGTCCCAGAGGTTGGGCTTATGCAACAGGTTGCACATTTATTTGCCACAATAAAGAAGCAGCCATCTGGCATGATGGAAGTAAATACAAAGACTCAAAAACTGTATTGGTTAATTGCAAATTTACTGGCGATGATGGATATAAACTTGGGCGTTATCACCGCGATGCACAGTTCTATTTAATAAACTGCAGCTTCGATAAAAATATGGCTGATGCTGATATTTTTCAGCGTGAAGCAAACCCGCCAAACATAATACAGTGGGGCAGAAGGGTGTATTACTACAACTGCAAAAAAGATGGCGGCAATTACAAATGGTTTGCCGATAACCTGCCATCCGGCATCAGCTTTAATGATATTGCTGCGTTCTGGACATTTGATTATAAATGGAACCCGGAAAAAGAAACTGTTGGTGCAAGCGATGAAATAAAAATTCCTGCAACTACAGCAGCAACTGATCCAATTGCAGAAAATATGTTGCTGTACCAGCGTGCAAATGGTGGCTGGCCCAAACACTTCCAGGGAGATAAAAAAGTTGATTACAAACATGAGCTTACCGGCGAAGAAAAATTAGAACTGGTATCTGGCTATGCCGCCGGTATTGATGCCACGATTGATAACGATGCAACTACCAAAGAAATAAGATACCTCTGCAAAATTTATAAGCAGACAAAAAATGAAAAATATTTTAATGCTGCAAAAAGAGGAATAGATTATTTATTGACTGCACAGTATGCCAATGGCGGCTGGCCGCAGTTTTATCCCGATTTCAGCAGTTACCGCAGCCAGGTTACTTACAATGATAATGCGATGGTGAATGCGCTGAATGTGTTGTACGATGTGGTGTACAATAAAAACGATCTGGATATTTTTGATAAGCAGTATCAAAACAAATGCGTGGCCCCGATTGTTAGCGGCGTACAATGTATTTTAAAAACGCAGCTAAAACAAAATGGCAAATTAACAGCCTGGTGTGCACAGTACAATGCAAAAACATTGCAGCCCGAAATGGCCAGAAAATATGAACTAATCTCTTTAAGTGGCAATGAATCGGTTGGTATAATGCGTTTCTTAATGCGGATAGAAAACCCATCCCGGGCAATCATTGAATCAGTTAATGCAGCTGTAGCGTGGTTTGATAAAGTAAAAATTACCGGATTTAAATTTGTTGATGTTGCAGCACCCAATGAAAAAAGCGGAAGAGACAGGGTTTTATTACCCGACAACTCAGGTGTTTTGTGGGCAAGATTTTATGATATAGAAACCAATGAACCATTTTTTTCGGGCAGAGACAGCCAACGCCACAAATCAATTGCTCAAGTGGAGAATGAAAGACGAATTGGATATGCCTGGTATGGCACCTGGCCCTTAAAATTAGTAACAACAGAATATTCCGAATGGAAAATAAAATGGGCGGTAAAAAATTAAAATATTGAATTACTTTTTTAACGGGCTTTTATGTTGCTATCAAAATATAACTTAAAAAATATACAGGCTGAAAAAGTACTGTTGCCCGACCAGGCATTGTTTGAATTACCTGAGAAGGTTTTGCAATTTGGTACAGGCGTGTTGCTGCGTGGCCTGCCCGATTATTTTATTGATAAAGCCAATAAGCAGGGTATATTCAATGGTAGAATTGTTGTTGTGAAGTCTACAGATAGTGGAGATGCTGCGGCATTTGATAAACAGGATGGGCTTTACACAATTTGTGTTCGTGGAATTGAAGATGGAAAAAAGCATGAAGAAAATATTATCTGCTCTTCCATCAGCAGGGTACTTTCCGCAAAAAATGAATGGAATAAAATTCTGGAATGTGCACATAATCCACAACTGAAAATTATTATTTCAAATACAACCGAAGTGGGAATTGAGTTGGTACAGGATGATATCCGTTGTTATCCTCCGGTTTCTTTCCCGGGTAAATTACTGGCATTTTTATACGAACGCTATAAAGCATTTGCAGGAAGTAAACAATCCGGAATGGTGATTGTTCCAACAGAATTAATCATTGATAATGGAAAAAAATTAGAATCAATCGTTTTAGAACTGGCTTATCTCAATGGCCTGGAAGAAAGTTTTATTGACTGGCTGGAAAATGCTAACCGGTTTTGCAATTCTTTGGTTGACTGTATTGTGCCGGGCAAACCGGATAAAGCTGTAAAGGCAGTTATTGAAAATGATATAGGTTACACGGATGATTTGTTGTTTATGAGTGAGGTGTACAGGCTTTGGGTCATTGAAGGTAATGATGAAATTGCAGAAGTTCTTTCCTTTGCTAATGTTGATGCAGGGGTTGTAATTGCAGATGATATCAATTTATTCAGGGAATTGAAACTCCGTTTATTAAATGGCACACACACATTAAGCAGCGGCGTAGCATTTTTATCAGGCTTGGCAACTGTAAAAAATGCGATGGATGATCTGCAGTTGAATAATTTTATCAGCACATTAATGAAAACAGAAATTGCAACAGCCATTCCATTTGCTGCTACGCAGGAACAAACAGAAATATTTGCTGTAAATTGTTTAGACAGGTTTCGCAATCCGTTTATCGATCATCAATGGCTGAGTATTACAGTACAGTACTCTGCAAAAATGCGGATGAGGGTTATACCTGTTTTATTAAAGTATTATTCATTATTTAATACCGTTCCGGAAAACATGGCAACCGGCTTTGCTGCATATATTTATTTTATGAAAGCAGTAAAGGAAGAAAATGGAAATTATTTTGGACGGTTTAATAATGACTTTTATCCGATACAGGATGATAAAGCCTTTTACTTTTATGAAAAATGGCAAACCACTAAACCTGCTTCGATGGCAACTGCTGTATTACGTGATATTGCTTTATGGGGATATGACCTGAGTTCGCTACCTGGTTTTGCAGATGCGGTACAGGAAAAGTTAAACGAAACAGATGAATTGGGAATGGCATCAGTTTTACAACCACTACAATCAAAAAAAAGTATAGCTTAAATGAAACAGCAATTGGTAAAAGTTCATCCCAACGACAATGTACTAGTGGCATTGACAAATTTGTTGAAGGGTGAAACTATTACATTTAATGGAGAAGAATTTACTATGCAGGATGATATACCGGCTAAACATAAATTTGTTACAACTGATTTAAATGCAGGTGATGTAGTTGTGATGTATGGTGTAATGGTTGGCAAGGCTCAAACCAATATTGCAAGAGGTGGGATCATTTCAACAGCTAATTTAAAACATGCAGCCGAACCATTTGTATATCGTAAAAAAGATTTTAAATGGATTGCTCCCGATGTTTCCAAATTTTTAAACAAAACATTTAATGGTTATCATCGCAGCAATGGAGAAGTAGGCACTGCTAATTACTGGCTCTTCATCCCAACTGTATTTTGCGAAAACAGAAATTTGGATGTGATACGTGAAGCATTGCACAATGAACTTGGGTATGCGGTTACAGCAAAGTATAAGCAATATGCACACCAGCTTGTAGATGCATATAAAAATGGAAAAGATATTTCTTCAATTAATTTAGCTGCAAACAATGAAAACAAAAGTAACCGTGTTTTTGAAAATGTAGATGGCATAAAATTTTTAAATCACCAGGGTGGTTGCGGAGGCATACGGCAGGATGCTGCTGTTCTGAGTAAATTACTGGCAGCTTATGCCAATCACCCAAATGTTGGCGGTGTTACTGTTTTAAGTTTGGGTTGCCAGAATCTACAGGTACAGGATTTTGTAAATGATTTAAAACTACTCAACCCAAATTTCGACAAACCATTATACATTTTCGAACAGCAGCAATCACAAAGTGAAGAACAGTTGATCGCAGGATCAATCCAAAAAACTTTTACCGGTTTAATTGAAATAAATAAGGCTGAAAGAAAACCAGCACCACTCAGCAAATTATGTATTGGTGTAAAATGTGGTGGCAGCGATGGTTTCAGTGGTATCTCGGCAAACCCGGCTGTTGGTTATTGCAGCGATATGGTTGTAGCCCTGGGAGGAAAAATTTTATTGGCAGAATTTCCTGAACTATGTGGTGTAGAGCAAAATTTAATTGACCGCACAGCAGATGAAGCCGCAGCAAAAAAATTCATCAGCCTGATGACGAATTACAATGAGTCTGCATTAAGTGTTGGCTCTGGCTTTCACATGAACCCTTCTCCTGGAAATATTAAAGACGGTTTAATTACCGATGCGATAAAAAGTGCAGGTGCAGCAAAAAAAGGAGGTACTTCACCGGTAGTTGATGTGTTGGATTATACCGAGTCGGCCACTAAGCCGGGATTAAATTTAGTTTGTACGCCCGGTAATGATGTGGAAGCAACAACAGGCAAAGCTGCAAGTGGCGCTACATTAATTTTATTTACAACCGGGCTGGGTACACCAACCGGTAATCCGGTTTGCCCTACCATTAAAGTATCAACCAACAGTGATCTTACAAAAAGGATGAACGATATTATTGATATTGATTGCGGGCCTGTTATTGATGGCGATAAAACCATTGAACAGATGGGCGAAGATATTCTGGAGTATTGTATTAAAGCAGCCAGCGGCGAAGTGATACCAAAAGCTGTACTGTTAAATCAGGATGATTTCATTCCATGGAAAAGAGGTGTATCCCTTTAAAGCTGATTTTGTGTAAATGATGATTTGTAAAAAACTATTGTATAATTTATAAACAAAAGCCCGGCCTCCCTCTCTTTAAGGAGATGGAACGAGGGTGAGGTAAAATGAAAAAATTTCTTGACGAAAATTTCTTATTGCAGAATAAAACAGCCCGGCAATTGTATAACGGATTTGCAAAGCCCATGCCTGTTATTGATTATCACAATCACCTTCCACCGGAGCAAATTGCGAATGACATAAACTTTGAAAACCTTACCCAGGCTTGGTTGTACGGCGATCATTATAAATGGCGGGCCATGCGTACCAATGGCATCAATGAAAAATATTGCACCGGAAATGCAACAGATTATGAAAAATTCAGGAAATGGGCAGCCACGGTTCCTTACACTTTGCGTAATCCATTGTATCACTGGACACACCTGGAACTACAGCGTTATTTCAACATTGATAAAATTCTTAACGCTGATACTGCTGAGCAAATCTATGAAGAAGCATCTGCCAAATTACAAACTGCTGCATACTCAGTTCGTAACTTATTACGTAAGATGAATGTGAAAGTTTTGTGTACCACCGATGATCCTGCCGATTCTCTGGAGCATCATCAAAAAATTAAAGCGGATGCCTGCCTGCCGGACAGGCAGGGTTTTGAAATAAAAATTCTTCCTGCTTACCGCCCCGATAAAGCCATGAATGTAGATGATGCAGCAACATTTAATGCTTACATAAATAAAGTGGAAGCGGTATCGGGTATTTCAGTTTCATCTTTTGCTGATTATTTAAAAGCCTTAAAAGCCCGCCATGATTTTTTTGCAACTGTTGGCTGCAAGGTGTCAGATCATGGACTGGAGCAATTGTATGCAGCGGATTATACCGAAACAGAAATTAAAAACATTTTTGATAAAATTAGAAACGGTAAGGAATTAGATTATACAGAGAATTTAAAATTTAAATCGGCTATGCTGATTGAGTTTGCAAAATGGGATTGTGAAAAAGGATGGGTACAACAATACCATTTAGGTGCATTGCGAAATAATAATGCAAGGATGCTTAAACAGTTGGGTGCTAATACCGGCTGGGATTCCATCGGCGATTTTTCGCAGGGGAAAGCACTTGCAAATTTTTTAAATAAGCTGGATGCAACTGATCAATTGGCAAAAACAATCCTGTACAATTTAAACCCTGCCGATAATGAATTGATGGCTTCGATGATTGGTAATTTTAATGACGGATCGGTTGCAGGAAAAATACAGTTTGGATCTGCCTGGTGGTTTTTAGATCAGAAAGACGGGATGGTAAAACAAATGAATGCATTGAGCAACATGGGATTGTTAAGCAAATTTGTGGGTATGCTAACCGATAGCAGAAGTTTTATGAGTTATCCACGTCATGAATATTTCCGGCGGATATTGTGTAATCTTTTTGGCGAAGAAATGGAAAATGGCGAATTGCCCGATGATATGGCACAGGTTGGAAAAATAATTGAAGACATCTGTTATAACAATGCAAAAAACTATTTTAAATTTTAAACAATAAAAATCAGCAATAAATGAGCAAGAAAGTTGTAACACTCGGGGAAATTATGTTGCGATTGTCAACACCCGGTTTTAAACGTTTTGTACAGGCCGATTCTTTTGATGTAACTTATGGTGGCGGCGAAGCCAATGTGGCTGCGGCTTTATGTAATTACGGCCTTAACGGAACATTTGTAACCAAAGTTCCGAATAATCCAATAGGCCAGTCTGCAATAAACCATGTGCGCCGTTACGGTGTGGATACACAGTTTATTGTAAGGGGTGGCGACAGGCTGGGCATTTATTTCCTGGAAACAGGTGCATCCATGCGTGCCTCACAAGTTGTTTATGACCGTGCCGGCGCATCCATTGCAGATGTTGATGCAAGCGAATTTGATTTTGATAAAATACTGGAAGGAGCCGATTGGTTTCACACAACAGGTATTACACCTGCATTAAGCGATAAGGCTGCTGCATTAACCGAAGCTGCATTAAAAGCCGCAAAAGCAAAAGGCATCACTACAAGCATCGATTTAAATTACAGAAAAAAATTGTGGAGTATAGAAAAAGCAAGAGAAGTAATGACAAGGCTTTGCCAGTATGTTGATGTTTGTATTGGTAACGAAGAAGATGCTGACACCTGTTTGGGATTTAAGGCAAAAGATACAGATGTAACTAAGGGCGAATTAAATCTTGATGGTTTTAAAAATGTGTTTAAACAAATGAAAGAAAAATTCGAATTTAAATATATTGCTTCATCACTGCGTGAAAGCCACAGTGCAAGCGATAACGGGTGGAGTGCATTGGTATATGATGGTACCGGATTTTATCATACCAAAAAATACGAAGTGCGGATTGTTGACCGTGTTGGTAGCGGCGATTCTTTTGCAAGCGGTTTTATTTATGGCCTTGTTACCGGTATGCCAATGCCCGAAGCTGCTGAGTTTGGTGTGGCGGCAAGTGCTTTAAAGCATACCATTCCCGGCGACTTAAATCATGCTACATTAAGCGATGTAAAAGAGCTGATGAAAGGTGATGGAAGTGGAAGGGTACAGCGGTAAAGCCCCCTCTATCTCCCCCGAATGGGGAGGACAAGGAGGAGATTTTAGCGAGGATTATGTTTTGTTCTTTGGAAGGAAAGAAACAATAAATTAAAAAACTCCCAACTCCGAGTTCCCTCTCCTTTGGAGAGGGGTTGGGGTGAGGTCAAATAAAAAAAAATGATTGTAGATACCATTCAAAACGCTTCAAAATATTTCTCTCTTCATCCTTTATTTGCAAAGGCATTTGAATTTATTAATCAAACAGACCTTGCCAATGCAGTTGATGGAAAATCAGATATATCGGAGGGATTGAAGGCTGTTTTTTCTAATAAATCCGGAGTATCAGCCGAAGCATCGGTAGCAAAATTTGAATGTCATAATAATAATATCGACGTACAGCTTTGCATTAAAGGTGTAGAAACAATTGGCTGGAAGCCGAGAGAAAAATGCGTTAAAGAAAACGGTAGTTACAATCCTGAAAAAGATGTTCAGTTGTATAATGAAGAACCGGATATGTTTTTTCAATTAACCAACGGTCAGTTTGCCATTTTCTTTCCCGAAGATGTGCATGCACCCATGATTGGTGATGGGGAAATAAAAAAACTGGTGATCAAAGTAAAAATTTAAAATTTGCCACGGAGTCACAGAAGCACTGAAATTATATTTCTGTGGCTCAACAACTAAAAAAAGTAAAATGAGCAAAACACAACAAATAACTGATGCCATTGTACAACAGGGAATTCTTCCTTTATATTTTAATGCAGATGAAACAGTAAGTGTAGAAACATTAAGGGCCTTATATAGTGCAGGTATCATGGCAGTAGAATATACCAATCGTGGTGAAGCTGCACTCAGCAATTTTAAAAAAATGGCGGAAGTACGGAACGCTGAAATGCCCGGCCTTTTGCTTGGTGTGGGTACTATTAAGAACATGCAACATGCTAATGATTATATGAGTGCCGGTGCCGATTTTTTGGTGAGCCCGGGCTTTGTAAAAGAAGTGGCAGGGTATGCCGTTGCCAATGATATTTTTTATGCCCCGGGTTGTATGACACCATCTGAAATTATTGCAGCCGAAAATACCGGATTAAAATTCATCAAACTTTTCCCCGGTAATATGCTTGGCCCATCTTTTTTAAGCGGCATAAAAGATATCTTCCCAAAATTGTTATTTATGCCAACCGGCGGAGTGGATACCACCAAAGAAAATATTGAAGGTTGGTTTAAAGCCGGTGTGTGTGCTGTGGGTATGGGCAGTAAATTAGTGAGTAAAGAGGTGATGGCAAATAAACAATATGATTTGCTGATTGAAGAAACAAAAAAAGTAATGGCTGTCATTAACGATTGTAAAAAATAATTTAAACTGCTGCTATTATGAGTATGGAAAAAATTGGAAAATACCGCTGGACGATCTGTGCGTTGTTGTTTTTTGCAACCACCATCAATTATCTCGATCGGCAGGTGTTAAGTTTGCTGGCACCAGATCTGTCAAAAGAATTTAACTGGAGCAATACCGATTATGCCAATATTGTTACTGTATTTCAGTTTGCTTATGCAATATCTATGTTGTTTGCAGGCCGTTTTATTGATAAACTCGGAACAAAGAAGGGGTTTACCTGGGCAATTATCATTTGGTCTCTTGCTGCGGTAATGCATGCGTATGCCATTGAGATTGGGGGAATGTTTTCGGGTGTTTTTGCATCAATAGGGTTGGTAATACCAATTTCAATTTTAGGTTTTATGATATCCCGTGCTGTATTAGCCTTTGGTGAAGCAGGCAATTTTCCGGCTGCAATAAAAGCTACAGCTGAATATTTTCCAAAAAAAGAAAGATCATTTGCCACAGGTATTTTTAACTCGGGTGCAAACGTAGGAGCAATACTTGCACCGCTTACCGTACCCTGGATAGCATTGCATTGGGGTTGGCAATCTGCGTTTATAATAATTGGAGTAATCGGCTTTTTATGGATAATTTTTTGGTGGATGTTTTATGATAAACCAGAAAAACAAAAGCGGTTATTAAAAGCTGAACTGGATTATATTAATTCAGATACAGATGCAGAAGTAGCGGTTACTGAGCAAAAAGAAAAAATTGCCTGGTTTAAACTGTTAGGATATAAACAAACCTGGGCATTTGTATTTGGTAAATTTATGACGGATGGTGTGTGGTGGTTTTTTTTATTCTGGTTACCCAAATACCTGGAAGCACAATACGGCATGGTGAAAACTGATATTATGCTGCCACTGGCTGTATTGTATAGTATGACTATGTTTGGCAGCATTGGCGGCGGCTGGTTTCCCACCTACTTTATAAAAAAAGGATACAACGCTTACGATGGCCGCATGAAAGCCATGTTGGTAATTGCGCTCTTTCCATTAGTAGTATTGGCTGCACAGCCTTTGGGGTATATCAGTTTCTGGATACCTGTTATTTTAATTGGTATTGGCGCATCTGCCCACCAGGCATGGTCGGCTAATATATTTACAACCGTGTCTGATATGTTTCCTAAAAAAGCAGTTGGTTCTGTTGTTGGTATTGGCGGTATGGCCGGCGGACTTGGAGGCGCATTAATTTCAAAATCAGGCGGTGCTTTATTCGATCGTTATAAAGCACTGGGGCATATACAAACCGGTTACACCATTATGTTTGCAGTATGTGCAGTGGCTTATTTAATTGCATGGGTAGTAATGAAAAGCCTGGTACCTAAATACAAACCCATTACTGATTTGTAACTTCTTATCAGGTAATTTTTTTTATTTTATAATTTATAATACAAGGTTATGTAATTCTATCGGTATCCTGTATCCCATAAATATTACTGCAAAAATATTTTTTTAAAATAGTTATGATTTTCTGATTCTAAAATATTGTTGTCCGCGATAAAAATTTAAAATAAGGGTGGTTTATTAGCCACCCTTTATCAACTTTGTAGTTACTAAGCCATAAAGTTTGGCTCACATTAATTACTTAGGGGACTACGCAAAAAATTTATATAGCCTCCGCCTCTGTTGGTGTTCCGCTTAGGTCTTCGCCGCCGTCTGGTCTCCCGACCAACGGCAGATATAAAACAAAAAATATTCCATAAATTCAGGTAT
>JAYUBR010000758.1:0-14739 GCA_043740775.1 Ferruginibacter sp.
ATAACAGAGTGGAAACCCATAACTGGTGCATTACCCCCTTTAAACAACGCAGCATGGCAGGCAGAGTTTGACCGATACAAAGTAACCGACCAGTTTAAATATGTACACCAGAATTTTTCGCTGAGTGATTTTAAGGGCATATTTTTTTGGGAATGGTTTCATCGTTTATGGGCAAGGTGTATGGGGCTGGTTTTTTTAACAGGTTTTTTTTATTTTTTAGTCACTAAAAAATTCAATAACAGAATGGTCTTACCCATGATAATACTATTTTTATTGGGAGCAGTACAGGGTGCCATTGGCTGGTTTATGGTAAAAAGCGGCCTGGTACCCGAAAAATATTTTGTGGGTCATATAGAACTAACTACCCATTTTATTGCAGCGCTGGGTTTATTGTGTTACACTTTATGGTTTGCGTTGGGCTTACTGGAAGCCCCAAAGAAAAAAGCAGTCAATGTTGCTTTGCAGAAATTGATGCTGGTAATTGTTACGATCTTATTTTTTCAATTGATATATGGTGCTTTTATGGCGGGGCTAAAAGCTGCATCCAGCGCACCTACCTGGCCGGATATTAACGGTAAAATGATTCCTTCTTCTTTAACTGAATTATCTCCGTTCTCAAAAAATCTGCTGGATAATAAGATCACCATTCAATTTATTCACCGCAGTTTAGCTTACCTGCTTTTTGGTTTAATTACTTACTGGTATTTTGCAGCAGCCGTAATAAAAAATCACCAACTTTTTAGCAGGCTAAGGGCATCAGTAATGCTGCTTGTTCTGCTACAGGTTGTGCTGGGAATATTGACTGTTTTAAATGCCACATACCCCAACCGGCTGGTATTGCTGGGGGTATCGCACCAGTTTATAGCCATGTTATTACTAATGTGTGTAGTAGCCATTTTATTTGTGTTAAAAAGAAAATAAATTAACCTGGTAAAATAATTAGCTGATATAGATGTTATGTACTTGTGTTTAATAAGTAGTACATTTAAAAAAAGTCCATATACATGAAGCTTTTGCTGCGGAATATTTTTTATTCTTTTCCTATTCAGTTGCTGATTTTACATTTTAGGAAGTACCAGATATTATTGATTTTTTGGTTCCTGATGGCGAGTACAATCAATAGCGGCTTTATGAAAAGCTTTGGAGCAGATGCCCTCTTTTTTGTTCCGGAATATTTGGGTAATGTAAATGCCCTTAGTGCTGCAACAGTGGGTATTGCAATGGGCGTATTTTTTATGAGCTGGAACATCACCACTTTTATTTTACATACCCGCCGCTTTAAATTTCTGGCAACCGCTTCTACGCCATTTTTAAAATATTGTATCAACAATGGTTTGCTGCCTTTATTTTTCCTGACCTTTTACCTGATAAAATCCATACAGTTCAATATCAACAAGGAGTTATTAAATACCGGGGAAGAAGTAGCGCTTATCCTTGGTTTTTTAGGTGGCTTTATAGCACTGATCGCTTTTTCTTTTGCGTTCTTTTTTGGGGTTGACAGAACAATTTTGCGAACGATTACCCCGGTAATTGCCAACCCCGAATTCTTTAAAAGCAATTATGATCCGGCAAAAAACCGTCATGTGGATGGATTTGGTATGAAAGTGAGTTATTTTTTAAGTGGCCGTCTTAAATTTCGCAAAGCCAGGCCGGTAACGCATTACAACCAGGATTTTTTAGATACCATTTTTAAACGCCATCACTTTGCTGCAATGGTGGGCATTATACTGGCTTTTATCTTTTTAGTTGTGGGCGGTTTTTTTTTAGATATAAAATTTTTTCAGGCACCTGCTGCAGCAAGCATTATTGTTTTTTTTGCGTTGATGGTAGCTGTGATTGGTGCACTAACTTATTTTTTGCAAAGCTGGAGCTTGTTATTTGTAATTGCATTGGCGGCTATACTGAATATTTTATACGAAAATGAAATCATTGATCCCCGTAATAAGGCCTATGGCATTAATTACAATAATAAAGATCAGCGACCGCAGTATAACAAGCAATCGTTGCAGCAATTGTGTTCGGCGTCCAACATAACTGCTGATAAAAATAATATGCTGCAGGTTTTAAATAACTGGAAAAAAAGACAGGCTACAGAAAAACCATCAATTATATTTTTGAACGTAAGCGGAGGCGGTTTACGAAGTGCCACTTTTGTAATGAATACCATGCAGCAATTAGATAGTATAACCGGGGGCAGGTTGATGCAACAGACATTTTTAATAAGTGGTGCCAGCGGTGGCATGTTGTCTGCTGCGTATTACCGGGAATTGTATAGAAATAAATTGCAAGGCCAGCCGGTTAAGCTACATCAATCTGCCTATACAGATAATATTGCGCAGGACCTGTTGAACCCTGTTTTTTCGTCGATGATTAGCAGGGATATTTTTTCACCGGCACAAAAATTTTCTGTTGGCCCTTATAATTATATAAAAGACCGCGGTTTTGCTTTTGAAGAAAAACTGAATGAAAATTCGGGAAAGATTTTAAACCGTCAACTGAAAGAGTATGCCGCAGATGAAAAAGCTGCCATTATTCCGATGATGATATTTAATTCGGTAGTTACTGCCGATGGGCGCAAAATGATGATTGGTACACAGCCGTTGAGCTTTATGATGAAGCCGCCGCCTTTTGAAAATGACAGCAGTATTAGCCCCGATGCGATTGATTTTGCTGCGCTGTTCTGCAAACAAGATCCTATGAATTTGCGGATGCTGACCGCAATGCGCATGAATGCTACTTTTCCGTATGTATTGCCCAATGTATGGCTGCCCAGTAACCCGGTAGTAGATGTTATGGATGCCGGGTTGAGGGATAATTTTGGCCAGGAAACGACCCTGCGATTCATTGACAATTTTAAAGACTGGCTGGCCCAAAATACCAGCGGTGTTATTATATTGCAAATACGCGACCGGGAAAAAGATAACTGGCAACATCCCCTGGAAACCGGTACTATTACCGACATATTTGTAAAACCTGCCACCATGCTGCAACACAACTGGTTCCGGTTACAGGATTATTTTCAAAACCAATCCTATAGTTTTATACCGGAAGCAAACAGAACAAACCTGCACCGGCTGGAGTTTATTTACATTCCTAAAATAGAAGACCAGGGTGCAGCCTTAAATTTTCATTTAACCGCAGCAGAAAAGGCAGATGTAATTGCATCATTTAACGCAGAAAACAATCAACAGGTATTGAATGAATTGAAAGCGTTGTTAAAATGAAAATGAACCTGTTTTTGCGACAGGTTCATTTAAAATAATTTGATACATTCAACTAAAAAATCTTGTCCTCCCATTCAATAGCCTGGTTAAGTGTTAACTCATCAAACACCATTTCCTTACTTTTGAGTGCTTCTCTTAATACATCGTTGATAGTAACAACACCTTTAAATTGGTTATCGTCAAACACAATCAGGTAGCGGGTTTTATGTGTATTTAATAATTCCATGCAATGTTCTGCAGTATCCTGCATGGCAATTACAGGAAGCGACACACTCATCACGTCCTTTACTGCACAACTATTGCTGTGCAATCCTTTTAATATAACATTGCGGCTGTAATCCCTTTCAGAGAAAATACCATAAAAAGTATCATCCTTAATTACCACCAGATAACTAAGGTTAACTGAATTCATGATCTGTAATGCTTCAATCACTTTTGCATCGGGATCTACAAAATTAAATGCAGGTGGCTTACTCATTAATATATTTGCAACTGTGCGCATTGGTTTTATTTTAGCTGTTAACAATCTGTAATTGAAGTTAGTTATTTTACTTTAGTTATTTTACTGGCTGGCTGTATTAATTTAAATGCATCTGGTAATATTTTTATCACCAGTTTTTTTGGGGTAGTTGCAGGATCGCCGTCAATATGTAAGGGTGCCTGTGCCAGGTTATGTATGATTAGTTGCGTGGTTTGAAAATAAAGTACATCTTTCTGATGAAATGTTTTTTCATCATGCTCATTTATTTTACCGGCCATTACTTGTTTGGCAATGGCTAAAAGCATCCGCATTTTACTCATTTTTTTTACCACCACAATATCCAGCAAACCATCATTTAAACTGGCCATGGGCGCAATGGTAAACTGGTTGCCAAACTGGTTGCTGTTTGCAATACTTATAAAAAACGCCTCTGTGGCAAATGATTTTCCTTTATTAACAATTTCAAATGAATAGGGCCTTGCAGTAATAAAATTTTCGATCGATTTTTTAATATAAGTGCCTAATCCACGGGAAGGACCGCTGGCAAAATCATGCGCTACCTGGGCATCAAACCCAAGCCCGCAAAGCATACAGCTAAAAGTTTCATTGATAAAAAAAGAATCTATATATCTTCCCTTGCCGGTAAAAATTACATCCAGGGCTTTATTAATATCCCTGGGAATTTTTGCCGCCAACGCAAGTCCGTTGCCCGAACCCATGGGTATGATGCCAATATTAATGTCTTCATCAATGAGCGAAGCAGCCACCTGGCTAACGGTACCATCGCCACCACAGATAACAATATCAGTTACGCCTTCCTGTTCTATTTTTTCTTTTAAAAAATGATAATTACCCTGTGCGTTGGTATGTAAAATTTCAAAGAGAATGTTTTGCTGCCGGGTTCTTTCTGCAATTATTTTTAGCACCGGAGCTTTATCTTTTGTACCTGAAATGGGATTAATGAAATAAATTATCTTACGCTGCATGAATGAAGGGCTTTATTAAAAACATAAAATTAAAGCAATGAAGCAACAGTTAGGAGATTTAAAAAACCGGCTGAAGTGAGAATACATCAATATGAAAAACCGTTGATTTTTTTCCGGCATAAAAACGGCAATAAAAAGACACCAACCTATATATTACCAGTAAAATAAAATCAATACATTAATCTGCTGCGGCGTACAGCTTAATTGAAATTCAGAAGGTTGGTTAATAAACTGCTGGGTATAATTTTACCAGCGCAACAACGCACTGGCCCATGTAAAGCCGCTTCCAAATGCAGCCAGGCAAACAAGGTCGCCTCCTTTTACTTTGCCTTCCTCCCATGCCTGGCATAAAGCAATAGGAATGGATGCTGCTGTTGTATTGCCATATTGCTGAATATTATTAAACACCTGGTCATCCCGAAGGCCAAGCTTTTGCTGCACAAACTGGCTGATGCGCAGGTTAGCCTGGTGCGGAATCAACAGGTCAATATCTGTGGTGGCTAAACCATTTTTTGTAAGTGCTTCCACTACCACTTCCGGAAATTTTACTATGGCTTTTTTAAATACCGCAGGACCATCCATAAAAGGGAAATTTTCTGCTTTATCAATCATTTCCTTACTCATAAACATATCACCTGCGGGTGCATCATTATAGCTTGCTACGGGGTTAGTTACCCAGTGGTTAGCGTGCGTCCCCGGATTGTACATTGCCAGTAACTCTGCACTCTGTCCATCGCTGTGCAGGTGCGTACTTAAGATTCCCTGGCCGGCTTTTTCAGTGGCCTGTAATACCACAGCCCCGGCACCGTCACCAAATATTACAGAAACATTCCTGCCACGAGTACTAAAATCCAAACCAAAAGAATGTTTTTCACTACCAATTACAAGGATGTTTTTATACATGCCGGTTTTAATAAACTGGTCTGCTACCGATAACGCATACACGAAGCCGCTGCACTGGTTGCGGATGTCGAGTGCGCCAATCTCTTTCATTTGCAGCGCACGCTGTACCAGCACGCCGCAGCCCGGAAAATAGTAATCAGGACTTAAAGTGGCAAAAATAATAAAGTCAATATCCTGTGCTGTAATGCCTGCCCTTTCAATCGCAATTTTTGCTGCTTCCACGGCCATGGTGGTAGTGGTTTCGTTGGTACGATGTGCATACCGGCGTTCTTTAATACCTGTACGTTCCTGTATCCATTCATCCGAAGTATCCATGAATTGTTTAAGGTCGTTGTTGGTTACTTTATTTTCGGGAACGTACGATCCTATACCGGCGATTTTACTGGTTTGCATGAGCAATGGTTAAATGAGTAAGCAAATTACATCATTGTAAAGAATTTGTAATTATTCATCTGTTTAAAGATGTATAAAGTAGCAGCAATAGTATCAGTTTACTTTTTGTAAATTTTTGGCTACAAAAAAATCATCATAGCGGGGTGTTGCAGCAACCTTGTAGTGAAACTCAATTTCCTTGCGCAGATCCTTGCTGTTTTTTATAAACTTTACGGTGAAACTTTCTGCCAGGCAAAGGATAGATAAATTGTTTCCGTCTCTTTTTATCTCTGCTAAATACATCCGGCCTTTAATAAAACTGTTTAAAAACTGCCTGCCCGAAACTGTGGAGATATACGCAGTTCCTTTAATTGTATCGTTGGTAATAACATGGTAAGGCTTTAGTTCACCAATGTATCCGGTAATGGCGATATTATATTCAAGGTCGGTGTTTTTTGAAAAAATTATTTTTACCGGATCTTCAACATGCTGCTGATCATAAGTTGGTTTGGAAACAAGAGTTGCCCAACTGCCCAATAAATTTTCATCAATATTTTCCTGCGCAGTTGCGTCTATGCCGTACGGGGAGTCGTATGGGCAACCCCATAAAACAATAGAAACAATTGGTAATAAAAAAAGAGCTGTAATTTTTCTCATCGTAGGTTTAAAGTATGGTTAGTATTTATAAAAATAAATAGCTTATTTTTTAGCGTTCAGTATCATTTAATTTTTTTTGTCCAGGCTAAACAGCACTGTGGTGCATTGTTTTCCCCGCTGCTGACCTCTTGTACCCTTTTATCTATAACTATTCTTTACCTGCGGATTGGCGTCTATTGAGTGACGCTGAAATTGATAAAACGAAAAATGTAAACTTTTAGTGTAGGGTGAAGAATTGGGAGGAGTGTTATTCCCTTTTTTGCTACGGCTTTTATTTTATTTTACTAAAAATCAGGCCAAGCCATCCAACACCTTCCATCATCCAGGCAATGCCCAAATGAACAATTAAACCACCCCAGATGCTGCCGGTATTGTAAGCAATAATGCCTAATAAGGTACCTCCGAAAAAGCTGCTGATGGCTTCGCCGATGGGTTTGCCCAAATGAATGGCGCAGTAAAAACATGCCACGGGAATAATACAATGCATACCACAAATACGCATCAGCGCTAGAATTAAAAATCCACGAAAGAAAAACTCTATGCTTACAAAATCAAAGCCATAACATAATTCAAAAACAATGTACCGGCCTTTATCAACCCAGCTATGCACAGGTATTTTATTGATAAGTTTCGCTTTTGGATACACTTGTAAAAAATCACTTTGTGTACCTGCCACCGCAAGTAAAGGAACCATTACCAGCAACATCAGCAGGTAAGGCTTTAAACTGTTTAACGGTTTTGTGCCGTAAAAAGGTTGAATACCCTTGTCTTTTATAAGCCATATAAAAAATACCGGCATTAGTAAAACAAAAACCCGTACCACCCAATTAATGCAATGCAGGTAAAAAGCCCTGCTGGCTCCATGCCAAATACTCTTAATCCAATCCTCCTGCCAGTTAAAGTTTACCCTGAAAGAAAAAAATGCCGGCGCTAAAAAAAGGATGATCCAGAACCAGCTATTTTTATAATACCCGCAATTTTTAAAAAAAAGTAATTGCAAAAAAAATGCAGTGGCAAAGGGAATAAAATATAACAGGTAATAGCCGGTAAATCTACCTAGGCGGCTGGTGGAAGAAGCTACATATTTTTTTTCGATGCTATGCCAGTAATTGAGATAGATGAGGCCGCCAAGCATCACCAGAACCAGCAGCACATACCACCAGTTAAATTCTTTGCTGTAAAAATCTTTCAGGTATTTTAGTACGTTATTCAGTGAGCTTTATTTTTGTACCTGTTGATTCATCACTGACCATAGCAGGTCTTTTAGTTCGGGTAATCCCTGGCCTGTTACAGATGAAATAAAAATGTGTGGAATTTTTTGTGGTAATTCTTTTGCAATGGCTGCCTTTAATTCTGCATCCAGCATATCGCTTTTACTGATGGCAATTACAAAATCTTTCTGCAGCATTTCCGGGTTGTATTGCTCCAGTTCGTTCACCAGTATTTCAAATTCTTTTTTATGATCGGCGCAATCTGCAGGTATTAAAAACAGCAGGATAGAGTTGCGTTCAATATGACGTAAAAAACGGTGGCCTAAACCCTTTCCTTCTGCAGCGCCTTCAATAATACCGGGTAAATCTGCAATGCAAAAACTTTTACCATCCCGGTATTCCACCATGCCTAATTGTGGTACCAATGTAGTAAAAGCATAGTCGGCTATTTTAGGTTTAGCCGCGGTGATTACAGAAAGCAAAGTTGATTTGCCCGCATTAGGAAAACCTACCAAACCTACGTCTGCCAATACTTTCAGCTCCAGCAATTTCCATCCTTCAGTTCCTTCCTCGCCGGGTTGCGCATATTCCGGAGCCTGGTTGGTGGAAGTTTTAAAATTGGCATTACCCAATCCGCCACGTCCGCCCTTTACCCAAATTACTTCCTGACCATCTTCTAATATTTCTACTTCTTTTTTTCCTGTAAGTTCATCTTTGGCAATGGTACCCAGTGGTACTTCAATAATAATATCTTTACCAAAACTGCCGGTACTGTTGTTTTTGCTACCACTTTCCCCATCTTCTGCCAACACATTTTTATAGTAGCGTAGGTGAAGCAAGGTCCACAATTGTGAGCTGCCCCTTAAAATAATATGTGCACCTCTGCCACCATCGCCGCCATCCGGCCCCGCCATGGCATTGTATTTAGTACGCATAAAGTGCCTGCTGCCAGGGCCTCCGTGGCCACTGCGGCAAAAAATTCTGATGTAATCTATAAAATTTGACTTTTCCATTATTGCTGCAAAGGTCGGTTTTTTTTGGTGCCGGAGAATAAAGTAAGTAAGGCAGATGAAGTAAAGAAGTTTGTAAATGTATCAATGATTTGTTAGTGCTAAAACAGGTTCCTTTAAAAAGGGCAACAATATGCTGGTGCTGATTTGTGATAGTTACCTGGTAAAGGCCGGTATTTTTTCCGTTGTGCATTTCTTTTGCTTCGGCGGTTAGTACATCTGCCACATGAATGGGTTTTATAAAATTGATTGCAGTACCCAGTGCTACTGATAAAACATTGCGGCTGTTGCAGGCCGATGCGAAGCAGATATGGCATCGGTGGTAAATTGGATGGTGTATGGAAGCTTTTTGGCATGCGGGGTATTGATAACCTGATGAAAAAAGCAGCTCTGGAATGGTGGTATAATCGTAAAAAGCAGGAAGTTTATGCGAATGCAAAAAAAAGAATTAACAATGGCCGGTGTATCGAAATAAAAAAAATTATATTTATCCAAAAAATATATTATTTTTACAATCTGCTTCCATATATACATTTCCTCCTATCCTAATGAAAACTCTTCCACTAAAGCCTTTTAGCTGAGTGTGCTGATTAAAAAATACAATAAAAATATATCCTTATAAAAATATTATCTTAAGATTTTTCTTGTGGTTTCAGAGGTAAGCAAGGCCGGTGATTTTTATCACTGGCCACTATTTTTTTAGGGATGTCCTTAAATTTTTTCTTTAGTTTTTGTTTACATCAAAATGAATGAGCCTTATAGTTCTACCGGCACTTTTGCATTTCTTACCCTCAGGCAACACCTAAACCCAACGCATTTTGTTTTATTGCACAGATACTCATCAGTAGTATTTCTGCATAGTTTGTTTTTAAACTGCTGTAATATATGTATATAAAAATTGTCCAACTCTCCAAATATTTGAATTGATATTATGCAACGTAAAAATTTTTTAAAAAATTCAATCAGTTTATTCAGTTTATTCAGTGCTGCATTGTTTATTGATTCATGTAAAAAACAGATACTGCAACATCAACCCCTACTGCTACAACCACTGGCACCAATGTTACAACCGGTTACAACGGAACTGTAAAAACAACCAGTAACGCCAATGATAATGTATTGGCAATTCTGCAACTGATTTGGTTAGCCAAACAATGACGCTTACAGGCAGCATAACAGCAGGTTATGCTACAACGCAAACTATTGGTATTCCTTTAAAAAAACACATTTTAAGTGCAATGTTCGTTCAAAAAAAAGGCTATTTACTGATCCTTTTGAAAAAGTAAATTTTACTAATCCTAAATTAACGAACATGCCTAAAGCCATCATGCAGTTAACTTTCAGGCAAATTTTTAATGCCTCGTCAGCAACAGATTTTGAAAAAAATGTCTGGTATTTTTCATACGAAGAATATAAAATGAAATCGCAGGCTTATAGTGCAGCGGCCAGTATTACAACCTTTTCAGTATTAAAATAAAAAGATGGAAGGGCAAATTCTTTACACTATAAAACTGGTTTTGCTATAAGTGGTTTTGTAGATGGATTAAAAAATAAAATCCATTTTACAAGATGCTTTAGGACAGGCAATTGCTTTTGATACTTATCAGTTTGAAGTAATAGAATCGGATATTGCCAATAAGGCTTTACATAAAGTGGCCATACATTATACTACCGGTCTGTTTACATTGCACCAAATAATTGGTAAAACTTTATTACTTTCCAAAGAAAATGATCCTGAATATAGGTATCAGAAACCCAATAATACCTTTATGCTCGCCATGCAGCCAGGTTTATTTATTATCAATTACCAGGAGCTATCAGATGTAAATAAGTATGATTGAAACAATTGCAATATTTACTGTTCTCTTTTAAGCTCCTGTTTAACTCTCCGGCAATAATAATCACCCGTTATAAATTCTTCATTTTTTACTTTATGATTTCTTTGTGATTTCAGCAGGCAATATTGTATAGCTTAGCGCATTATATTACTTCAATAAACTTATTTTAAAAGTGCTGTTTACCCTTTTTATGAATTGATATCTACTTAGAAATTTTACCGGATTTTTTTACTGACTGCATGGGAATTTTTTATCAATCTAAAAAATTATCACCATGGGTAAACCGAACAAAGCAGGCTTTTTTACCATAGCATTATTGATGGGAAGTATTGGTATTTCGAAAGCACAGTTAAATGTAAGTAACTGGCAGGTGGGCATTAACGGAGGAGTATTTGTGTACCAGGGAGATCTTACTCCGGAAACAATGGGATCGTACAAAACATTGAAGCCAACACTTGGCTTGTATATTTCCCGCATTTTAAACCCATCTTGTATTTTGCGTACCAATTTTGCTTACGGAAACTTACTGGGCTCCGATGCAAGATACAGTAGTCCGGCTTACAGGCAGCAACGCAACCTTCGGTTTACAACGCCGGTTACAGAAGTTTCTGAACTGCTGGTGTGGAACATGTTTGGTAACAATGGCAATGAAATTGGTAACCGCTTTTCGCCGTATTTATTTGGAGGGGTTGGTGTAAGTTTTTTAAACATTAACCGGAGCAATAATTTAAATAAATCTTTCTTTGCCAATGAACCACAGGTAACGGTCGGGCTTGCCGCTGATATGATCAGAATACCGCCCCGCAGTATACTCGTTTTGCCAGCGGGTATTGGAGTGGAATATTATTTAACTCCTAACATATTATTAACAGCCGAAACAAATTTCAGGTATACTTTTACTGATTACTTAGATGGTTTTAGCCGGGTTGCGAATCCGGGTAAAAAAGATTTTTACCAATCGCATACCGTTGGACTGGTATTTAAATTCAACAAAAAAAATGAGTTGGCCTGCCCCGTTATAAAGCGGTAAAACCAATGAATGAGAAGAAAGAGGTAAATCAAAAACACTTTTGAATTATTCTACCGCAAGGTTTAAAAAATCGATCATTGGCTTCATTGTTTCAAAAACTTTTGCAACATCTTTTACCAGTGTTTTACTTTGTAGTTCTGCATCGGTAAAGGGTTTGCTTACAATAAAGTGTTTCATTTTAAGGTAATGAATGGCAGGGTTATTTTCATCATAGCCTTTTGGTGGTCTCACAAGCGATTCAATTCCATCTACCCCTTTGAGAAAATATTTTTTGAATGTTTTACTATCAATTATCTTTTTCCATTCAGTGAAATTGTAATCAATTTCCTGGCGTATTTTAGTTAGCTCTGCAGGTATGGGCGAATAAAAACCACCGGCAGCATAACTCTTGCCGGGCTCGCAATGAAAATAATATCCGGCCACACTTGCCTTTTTTCCTCCACGGCTAAAATAGGCCGCCATATTATTTTTATAGGGGCTTTTGTTTTTACTAAAGCGTACATCCCTGTTGATGCGGAAAGTACAATCTTTTACCTGTAGCGTTCCAATCGGTTCATCAAAAGCCGCAATGGCGGGAATTAACTGGCCGACCATTGTCTGCAGGTCTGCTTTGGCATTTTCATATGCCTGCCGGTGTGCATCAAACCAAGGCTTGTTATTGTTATTGTTATTCTGAAGATCGTTTAAAAACCGGATGGTAGTTGGTTGAAGCATTTTTTAATTATTTTTTTCTGCCACAAATATAGGGTTCCACAAAAAGAATTGTGTCATGGTTGATGCAAGAGTTTTGAAAAAAATATTTCACGAAGCAGGTAGCATTTTTATAAAATCTTCTTCACTTATTATTTTAATCGTCTGAATTTTTTTTGCTTTTTCCAGTTTACTACCAGCGTCTTCCCCTACTACAAGATAATTTAATTTACTGCTTACACCACTCACAATTTTACCGCCGTTTTCTTCCACCTTTGCTTCAGCATCGCTTCTTTTTAATTGGGTAAGTGTACCGGTAAATAAAAAAGTTTGCCCTGCCAGCGGAGTACCGGTAACAGTTACCTGCTTTTTTTGATTTTTTAATGAAATGCCCAACTGTTGCAGCTTTTCAAGCATGTGCAAATTTTCTGCATCATGAAAAAACCTGTAAATGCTGCCGGCAACTTTTATGCCCACATCTTCAGCCTGTTGCAATTGTTCTTCACTGTAATTTGTAAACTCCATTAAATTATCTACTAAATTAGCCAGCGTTTTGGCAGTGGTTTCTCCTACATATCGTATACCCAATCCATAAATTAAACGATGCAAGGGCTGTGTTTTAGAACTGCTGATGGCTGCCTGTAAATTTTCCAGCGATTTTTTTCCAAAGCCTGGCAATTGCCCGATGGCTTCATAATCTAACTGGTAAATGCCGGGCACATCTTTTAATAAACCCAACTCATAAAACTTGCGTACATTGGCTTCACCAAAGCTTTTTATATCCATGGCATCTTTACTTACAAAGTGAATAATGCGTTCCATTACCTGGGCGGTGCAGTTGATATTTATACAACGCCAAACAGCATCTTCTTCAGGCTTAAACAACAGGTGGCCACATACAGGGCAGTGTGCGGGAAATTGTATTGCTTCCTCTGTACCCGTGCGTAACTCTGTAAATGATTTTACAATCTGTGGTATCACATCCCCGCTGCGTTCTATCAGGATGGTATCACCCAGTAGCAGGTTTTTTTCTTTGATATACTCTTCGTTATGAATGGAAATACTGGTAACAGTTACACCTCCAACTGCTACGGCTGCTATTCTTGCAACTGGGGTAACGGCACCTGTACGACCAACCTGGAAGTTTACAGCCAGTAATTTGCTGGTTGCCTGCCGGGCTTTAAATTTAAATGCAATGGCCCAGCGGGGGTGGTGGGAGGTCATGCCAAGCCGTTCCTGTAAATGAAGGTCATTTACTTTAACCACCATGCCATCAATTTCATAAGGCAATGTGTCTCTCTTGCTTTCAAATTCTTCCACATGCTGAATCACTTTGTCAATACCCTTTACCACCAGCATTTCTTTTTTAGGGCTTCTGAAACCGAGGTCCCAAAGCATAACCAACATGCCGGAGTGTGTGGAAGGTTGGCGTTTATCCGTAGTAGTTATATAGCTCACATGGTATAAAAATGCTTCCAGATTTCTGCGGCCAACTTCCGCTGTATCTTTTATCCGCAGCGAACCAGCTGCTGAATTTCGCGGATTGGCAAAAGGTGGAATACCTTCTTCAATCAGTTTATCATTGAATTTTTTGAAATTATTTTTATTGATCAGCACTTCACCGCGTATCTCAATCTGGTCAATACCGTAACTGCTGAATTTGGCACTAAGTGGAACAGATTTTATTTGACGGGTATTGATGGTAATCTCATCACCCACAATTCCGTCGCCCCTGGTAGCAGAGCGGTATAGTTTGTCATTTTCATATATCAGCGAAATGCTGGCACCATCAAATTTAGGTTCAACACAATATTCAATTTCGGCAAGGCCCGAAAGTTCTTTTGCTTTTCTGTCCCAATCAATTAAATCGACAGCGTTGTACGAGTTCTCCAATGAAAGCATGGGTACCAGGTGTTGTACTTTTGGAAAACTGCTCACCAACCCTTTACCAACCCTTTGCGTGGGAGAGTCGTCCGTGAGGAGGGCAGGATTTTCTTTTTCAAATTTTTCCAACAGTTTGTATAATACATCATATTCCGCATCGCTGATAAGAGGATCATTTTGTACATAATACCGGTACTCATGAAATCGAAGAATTTCCCTTAAATCATTGATTGTGTATGCTGCCATTTTTTTACTATTTGCGTTTAACCATTTATTGGTTTGCGCAAGTAAAAGTTTTGTTTCTTCGTTGTTGTACATATAATTTCTTCTGCTGTAAAATTATATAATTCAATGGCTAAAAGTGGCAGATAAAATAATAATACTACCGGCTATTTTTTATTTGAATGATAGTGCATCACTTTATATGATGTGTTTATTTTAAACAGGCTATTA
>JAYUBR010000759.1:0-14725 GCA_043740775.1 Ferruginibacter sp.
ATGTTTAAAAACGATTGCAGCTTATTCTTTTTACTTGCTTGCTCCTTATTGTAATTTTGCTTGTGTTTTATGTATGCCCACCCTATAGTAGATAATGTGACTACCCTATTAATTATTAACTGCTTACAATATTCACTATACAATGGCTTTAGTTGGAATTGAGTTGCAAAATTATACCTGTTATAGGTTGGTGAGTTTGATATCTTATCCGGTTCTGAAAATTTAAAATTACTAAAATGGAAAAAGTACAAAGGATGGCCGTCGTTCATTTTAAGTATGCCAGTACTCGATTCTTCAACTGTTCTTTCGTGAAGATTCCAGGGAGCGGCGTTGAAGCCATAACTACTTAAAATTTTTACCTTCTCAAAAAATAGGGGAACGAAATTAATCCACAACTGGTCAACGAATATTCCATCTCGTGGCTGGTCAAAACCTATTGTTAATGTCCGCTCTTCCCACCAATCCAAAAATTTACTGTTGCTAAAACAATCCCTGTTAATTGCTATAAAACCTAAATTGTAAATGCCATAATTAAGAAAAAGATTTTCTGTAGGCCTTTTTCCGTCAATAGGTATAGGGGTATAAATATGTGGCGTAAGCAGTATATTATTTTGTTCAAGTTCAGTTTCCAAAATAGCCAGCGAGTGATAAATTGCTATGTCGGGATCTAAAAAGCAAACACATTGCTCATTTGGATATGTCTTGAATAAATACTTGAAAAAAGAAGCTTTTACACAAGTATTAAACTCAATGATGTTGTATTTTTTCCAAAGACTGTCAAAATCATTAATGCCGATTTCTGCCACCGGCAGCACGGTTAAATTCTTAAAAAAACTGTAGTCAATATCCGGATGAAGTTCATCTGTAAGTCCTATGATAAAATGATAATCAGGATTAAATTTTTTTAAGCTGTCTCCAAGAATCTTAGCCTGGGCCAAATAGTTGTTTGAGCAAAGAGTGAAAAAAATCATTGTATATTTTGTAAAACTTGTTTTGTAACTTCTAAATACTGCAGCCCCCATTTTTGGCAGGGTTCTAAATGATTTCCCTCTGCCCATTCATTCCATGCATTAATGAAAAAGAAATTTTCGTCATCACTAAAAGGCTTATAGGCTGCTAAAGAATCATGTAAAGCCTTTTTGTACTTTGCCGGTGTGGCATTTAAAAAAATAATTCCATCTTTTGTTTTGCGGGCTGTATTATCCCAACCTGGTGTAATACCGGGGTAAACTTTTGATGACACCAAACAATTATTGTTTTTAACCCTGTTGTTGTACTGCTCGTAATCTTCCACATGGTGTTTGTAAAAAAAAGATTCTTTCAGGCCCAGCTTCCTAATCAACCTGTCTTTATACGGTGGTTTCATTGTATTAAAATACCGATAGTCAGGATGAAATTGTATGGCTGCATCAAATCCTACTGATACAGCGTCTTCCTTTATAAAATTATCCATGCAAAGCAGGTAAAGATCAGGGAAGCCATAACTTATCGCCTCATTGCGCCAAACTTTTAAAACAGCTGCTATATCTGGTATTAAAAAAGTTTTATAGAAAACAAATACTGGCTTACCTGCCACCTTGATATACCGCTTGTCATCAAAGAACTTCCGGCACAAAAATCTTGCATGATTTTTATGATCTTCCATGTTGTAATCCTGTTTCATTAAAATATCATTCTCCTCTCCATCCCATCTTCTTGTCCAGTTTTCGTTTGCCCAACAAAGCATAAACGGAAAGTCTTCATCCGGATTACTTAACTTTCTGTCTAACGGTTCATGCAGTAATCTTTGCCCGTTGAACCAATAATGGTAATAACAAAAACCGTGTATGCCATATTCTTTTGCCATTGCCTCCTGGGCTAATCGGGATTCTGTTAACCGTAAATCATAAAAACCAAGATCTGCTGGCAAGTGAGGCTGATAATGACCATTGAACAAAGGCTTTGCTTTGGTAACATTGGTCCACTCTGTAAATCCCTTACCCCACCAGGTATCGTTTTGAGGGATTGGATGAAACTGGGGGAGGTGAATAGCGATTGGACGGATAGTGTTTGTCATTCTTTTCATTTATACATTTCTGCCATTTGTTTCACCACTTCTAAATGAGCAGATCCATATTTTTTATCTGGTTCAAGATGATTACCCTCAGCCCATTCGTTCCATGCATTAATAAATATCATTTCATTGTTACCAGGGCTATTCTTTAATTTTTCAATCACTCTTATGAATTCCTTTTTAAATGATTCCGGTGAACTATCTTTAAGAATAATGCCATTTTCCCCTCGCCTCGGGCTGTTATCAAAACCAACTAAAACGCAGGGAATTAGATTTTCATAAGTAGCCGGCTCAACATTGGCCATTGCCTTTACAGCTTCGGAATAAGAGTAGATTTTAGTTATCCCATTAAAAACCTGGTGCTTTGTAATATTTCTTTTCAGTCTTTCTTTAGAAAATTCATCATCCATCGCCTGGGGGAGACAACCTAATTGAGGCCGGAAATTAAAAACACTGTCAAATCCTTTACGAATTAGTTCATCGTGTTTTATTGTATGCGCATTACTTGCTACAATAAAAGGTTCTACGGCATTTCGTTTAACACATCCTTCTTTTATAATATCAATGGTTCTTGAAACATCGGGTATTTCAACAGGCTTGTAAATAATAAATACCGGCCTGCCATTATAAAGTATATAACGATGGTCAGTAAATACCTCCGTTAAATATTCAGCATGCGCATAATCATCCTGCTCAGAATAAGTTTGCTTTATCAGTATTTCTTTGTCTTCTCCAAGCCATCTGCGGCTCCAGGTTTCGTTTGCCCAAAAAAGCAGGAAGGGAAAATCAGGTTCTTTACTTTTTATTATATCATCAACAGGCTTGTTCATTAAACGTTTTCCATGAAACCAGTAATGATAATAACTAAAGCCATCTATGCCATATTGTTTTGCCAGTTCTGCCTGGGCCGCACGGGACTCTGACAACCGCAAATCATAATATCCAAGATCAGTAGGCAGATGAGGCTGATAATGGCCTTTAAAATATTGCTTTGCCTTTGCAACATTGGTCCATTCCGTAAAACCCTTTCCCCACCACTCATCATTTTCCTTAAAAGGATGAAACTGTGGTAAATGATTGGCTATAAATCTTAATTTTTCCATATTGTATCTGTAACAAAAATATTTATTGTTGCTTGCAGGCGCTTGAATTATACTTTGCAAACAGGTCTTAGTATTGATACATTGAATTAAACCCTTTGCCCCACCAGGCATCGTTTTCTGGTATTGGGTGAAATTGGGGGAGGTAAATGGCGGTCGGGCGGATATTATTCATGGGGGTACTGTATAACTTTTAGAATACCGGGACGGTATTTTATTCAAATACTTCTTTTACTGCCTCCAAAAACTGATGACCATGTTTGCTGCAGGGCTCAAGGTGATTTCCCTCAGCCCACTCGTTCCATGCGTTGATAAAAACAATTTTTTCATCAGCAGGATAGTCTTTTACTATTTCTTTTGCCCGTTCTAACGATTCTTTAAATACTGCTTTGTCCTGGTTATTAATAATTATTCCATTCCTGCCCCTCCTTGCGCTGTTATGGCAGCCCACAAATACACAAGGCAAAAATTTGTAGCTAAATTTTCTGCCAGCCATTAACTTTTTAACCTCCAAATACCCGTACACTTTAAGCGTGGAAGCGTGTATTCCCTTTTTTATATTACGCCACCATTTTTTTTTTAGAAGGGTTATCATTAAAAGCCTCCGGCAACAAGCCAAGTTGTGGCTCAAAATTCATTACATGGTCAAATCCATCTAATTGCTGTGTATGCGAATTACTAGCTATTAAGTAAGGCTCGTTAATTCCATTTTTTTTTTGCTGCATCTTTAAACACCTGTAGTGTTTTTTTATAATCAGGCAAATCGTGAGGCCTGTAAAACATAAATGCAGGACGACCATTTATTGTTATATAACGACTGTCTGAAAAAACCATTTTGCACAGCCATTCAGCATGATTATAGTCGTCCTTCTCGCTATAAGTTTGCTTTATTAAAATCTCTTTTTCTTCCCCCAGCCATCGCCTGCTCCAGGTTTCATTTGCCCAGCAAAGCATAAACGGAAAAGCAGGTTCTTTTTTTGCCAATATTTCGTCAAGAGGCTTTTCTAATATTCTTTTACCATTAAACCAGTAATGATAATAACAGAAACCATAAATGCCATAAGCCTTCGCCATTTCAGCCTGGACATTTCTTGTTTCCGCCAATCTTAAATCATAAAAACCTAAATCTGCCGGTAAATGCGGCTGATAATGCTTTGGAAAAAGAGGCTGAGCCTTTGCAACATTTGTCCACTCAGTAAAGCCTGTACCCCACCATTCATCATTTTCAGGTGTGGGATGAAATTGTGGAAGATGGATTGCTATTGCTTTAATCTTATCGTTCATATTTTTTACTAAAAGCCAGTGTTGAATGCTAAGGACATACTAAATTTTTTAAATAACCTTCCACTTACAATAATTTCCTGAAATTGTCAACTCTTAGTAACAAAGATGATACTCTCAATTAAAGTATTCCCAAGTGATGCCAACCTTTCTTTATTCCTATCTTCTATTTGATCTGCTGATAAAAGAGAAAATCCTTTATTTAATTGTTCATTTATTTTCTGCGCTAAATCGTTAGAGTCTTTAACTTTAAAAAATGTTACCAAGGGTTCGTTCTCAATCTCTCTATTTACAGGTATGTCGGAAACAATTGCCGGAATACCATTTGCCACTGCCATATAAACAGCACCCCCACCGGGGCCTCCTTCAAAAGTAGTTGGTTGCAAAAGCCCCTCCGATCTTAACATCAATGCTAATTGATCAACCTTTGATATATGTCCCAGGAAAAAAATATCATTGGAAAGTCCAAGATCCCTGGCATATTTTTCAAGTTCGTCCTTTCTGTTATTAGTACCTGATAAATCCGTCATTCTACCAGTACATACAAGGCATACATCTTTATGACCAATGCTGTTGTGCAATTGAAAAAGTGCATCAAATGCTGTTTCGTGAGATTTATGCAGCCAAAACTGATTGCAAATAATAAAATACCTTCTCGTTATTTCATATTTAGCTGTCACTTCATTATTGTTTAACGCCTTTTGATAGGTACTGATATTTGTATAAGGAGCAAAAGGCATCGCAAACACTTTTCCATCTGCATAAGGAAAGAATTTTTTAATGTCATTAAACACTTCTTTTGAATTAACTATTACAGCCTTGGCGTTTAATAATATTGTTGCATAATAGATATCTGTTTGAAGGCAGAATGCGGGAGTATATAAATGTGAATGATATTTATATACAAAGTCAAACATGTAACCGATCCAGGGCACTTTTAAGTTTTTATCAACCCCGCTAAATAAAAATGGTAATACTACGTCAGCACTCAGGGAAGTTAAAATTTTTTCCCGTGATGCCGGAAGTTTATCATTATAAAATACCAGGGATACGTTTTCTTCAGAAAATATTTCGATAACGTAAGAAGAAATATTGAAACCTTCAGTAGCTGAAACAACTTCAGTTTTTTGTTGTTTAAAAAAAGTAAATAGTTGATACTTAGCTTTCCTAATGCTGCGAAGCAATAACTTAAGGTTGGGTATTAATTTAAATGAGAACGGTTCTTTAACAGACGAGTCATGAATAAGAATATAAATTTTAACTGGTTTTGTTTTTTGTGCCAGCAACCCCTTAACGATGCCGTGCAATAAATCTATTCCGCCAGTCCAGTTAAAATCGTTTGTATAAATAGCGATATTCATATAATTATACCTACAGAATAAGTTGATACCGGTCATATGAACCGCCCTCAGTCAATTTCTTGAAATTAAACTTCTCGTATAATTTGACACCTGCTAAATTGATTTTGTCTACTGTCAAATCGATGGATTGAATATTCAGTTCTTTTGCTTTATCTATTAAACCATTCATCATGATATTTCCGAAACCCTTACCTGAATAGTCAGGTAAAACACATATACCTAACCACACTGTTTTATCTTCTAACTCTAAATGACCGTAAGCAACAGGTAAATCTTCAAACAATAACAGGAATGTAACCAGGTGATTATTGATAACAGCAACTGTTCTTTTTTCGAAGTACCTGAACGTATCCCCAGCTTTACCGATTTTAGAAATAAAAGTTATTAATAAATCTACATTACCTGCATCAATCCTTACTATTTCAGGGCTGTTCATAAAAAGATTTTATCGCCTTAATAACTATTTCTACCTCTTCATCTGTCATACCCGGATAGCTTGGCAAATTAACTCCTCTCCATCCTAAATCTTCTGCTACAGAATGACGTTGGAATTTTGTAGAATACATTGGCATGGTATGAACAGGATAAAATAAAGGCCTCGTTTCTATCCCCAATGAATCAAGGTTATTTCTAAGTTTATCGCGGTGACTGGCTTCAGGCAATAACACAGAACACATCCAATAAGAGTGGGTTACATCCGGATGAGACAGGTGAAACCGGATGGATGTATTTTGAAAAGCTGCTGTATATTTTTTTGCAATCTCTTGTTTTCTTTCTAAAAAATGATTCACCTGTTCTAATTGTGCCAATCCAATGGCAGCACATATATTCGTCATCCGGTAATTGTATCCAATCACGTCGTGCCAGTATTGCCTGTGCTTCGCTAATCCCTGCCCCTTGAAATGTACCGCCCGGTCGAATAAGGTTTCATCATTTGTTACTACCATCCCCCCCTCACCGGTAGTGATGGTTTTATTGCCAAAAAAACTAAAAGTAGAAATGTCTCCAAACGTACCAACATGCTGACCTTTATATTTTGAACCTATTGCCTCCGCACAATCTTCTATTAAAAATATATCATGCTCTCTGGTTATAGCACACAATGCATCCATATCACAGGGATGGCCATAAAGATGCACCGCCATTATTGCCTTGGTATTATTTGTAATTTTTTTCTTTACATCTTCAGGATCCATTTGCCACGTATCAGCCACTGAATCAACAAAAACCGGAGTGGCACCCGTATATGCAATTGCATTAACCGAAGCTATATAGGTTAATGTGGGTACTATCACTTCATCGCCGGGGCCAACACCCAACGCAATCAATGCTAAATGAATGGCCACTGTACCATTGCACACTGATGCAGCATGTTGTATCCCTACAAAATCAGCAAAAGCATTCTCAAATTCAATGATGTATTTTCCTTTAGAAGATATCCATGTTGAATCAATGCAATTGTTCACGTATTTTTTTTCATTTCCAGACAGAGAGGGTTGATAAACGGGGATTTTAATTTGCATAATTTTTATGTTTAATGGCTTCGTCAAAAATTTTCACGTACTTATTTGCAACGATATTCCAATCAAGTTGACGGGATGCTGCTAAAGATTCACTGATGTTAGTTTCACGTTGGATTTTATTACTTAGGCATTCTTCTATCGCTTTGGATAGGCTTTGTACATTCCGTGGATCAAAAGAAAATGCTTTGAATTTTTGCAAATTAATATGTTCTTCAAAAGCTGGAATATTCGATTGTATAACAGGTATCCCTAATGGCCATGCATCAAGACCAACCCCATTACCAGCTTCATATAAAGAAGCATTTAAGACTGCAAAAGAGTTTCGTAATAACTCATTCATTTCAGCATCTGTTACATAACCTAAACCATACACATCCTTATCCCGCTTTTCATCGGTATTCAAACCAAAATATGAACTTTTACCGCTAATTACTTCTGAAAATTTACCAGTAAAAACTAATCGGAATTTTATTTCATTTGAATTTACTAATGAAGCTGCCGCTATTATATTGCCTATATTTTTATGTACAGTTAGATGAACCGGGCACAAAAAATAAGGCTTATCCAACAAAAATTTAAAGGGAAAATGATCTTCCTTGTTTACTTCTTTGTCATGGTACATGTTTAAAGAACCGAGGTGTACAACATTTACCCTTTTAACATTTGGATAAAAAGATAAGAGCTCTCTTTCCATAAAATGGGTTGAAACTACCGGGAGAGTATCCTTCATCCATTCATTAATACTTTCATTTAAAAATTGTGTCTGCTCATTACCAAAGATTTGAACGCCAAAAAAGTATTTAAAATTAAAATCATGAAAGGTTGCAACTTTTGGACATTTTGTTTTTGGACATTTCAAAAAAAATGGCCATGGGAAATAGGCCAAATCAAAATTTTCCGAGCATTCACTAATTTCCAAAGAAAGCGCATTTTCAAAATCGAATGCTACTCCATTAATTTTAAAAATATTTCTTTTAAGATACCTGACCAACCTGCTAAATAATGATGAATTGGGCTTATTAATGTCAAAAACACTTAAATGGCCGATAGCAATTTTATTAATAATCAGAACCTGGTTTAGGTCTGTTTCTATAATTTTATTTTGGTTGCAAAAAAAAGTAATCTGAATTTCCGGGTGCTGCTTCCTGATGGCAATAAGCAGATTAGTAATAAATCTTAACCCACCTCCAAAATTAAGTTGATGATCAAATACTGCAATTCTCATACTATGACTTAACTCTTTTTTGAAATAAGAAAATAGCTACTCCAAGACCCGGCAAGGAATCAATGGTATCATAAATAGCATAGTTCTTGTTAAAAATGAGTGACTCTGCTCTGCTTGGATAGTTGATGTAATTTAGTTTCTCAAACCGATTATTAATAAAAAAACCATTAATTTTTTCGCCTACAATTTTTATTTTTAATGGCTGTCCTAAAGTGGAGATAAATAGCTCATCAATTAACTGACTATCATGAAATCGTTGCCCGAAATAATAGCCATCATTTGTCTTATCCTGCAAACCATATTCGTTATAATTAATGTACTCTTCAAAAGATTTTTTAGCAACTGGAATAGAAATTAATAAATGGCCGCCAGGTTTCAATAAATTTAATATTTGTTCAATACAATTGAGTATGTATTCTAAAGGAATATGCTCCAATACGGAAATGCTTGTAATTAAATCAAAACTTTCAGGTTGCAATTCCACATTCTCAATTAACTCATTTATCAAAACTGCATTGCCGCCTAAGCCCAGTTTTTGGTATAGTTCATTTGTATTTGCAATATCTTTCTTATCTGGATTAATCAAGACCGCATTTTGAAGTTTCTTTTTTTCAATTAAATAAGCGGGGAAGTATCTTGGAGAACTTATATCCAAATACGAGTCGATGTCTAAATCTTTTATAAATGCATATCCAAAATGAAATTCAAAATACCTGAACGAATCTAAAGGTGCTATAGCTATTTCGTTTAACTCAACCAAACTCATCCGTTTTTTAAAAAATGCTATTGTTGCTTTCTTTACTATGTACCAATGAAAATACATACCCCAGCCACCTTTAAAAAAAACATAAAAAGAACATAAAATACTTAGCACATAATTTATAAAAAATCTTAGTTTAAAGTTGCTTAGCCTGGTAACTTGATTTACATTTTTTTCTAAAAATAAATTTGAATTTATTCTTTCCATTAAATTAATTTATTACCCATTCCGAGGGACCGTTTATAATACCTCCAAACACTTTTCCCTCTACCTCGAAAGAAAATTTATCTGAGTCAATAATGAAATCGTGAAGCTCTTTTTTACAATACAACCTATACCAGTAGTGATAAACTCCGCTCTTCAAATTTACATGAGGTATATATAATTGTGCAGTATGTCTTCCTATCCGAAAATTAGGGTTATTGCTTAGCGTAAAATCTGAACGATGGTGAATGACAAATTCTTTGTTGTCATCTTCAATCACAAAATTGATATAACAATCTTCCAATTCAATATCGTTTTGAAAAACTACAGAAGAATGAATATCAAAATCTGAATAAAGATTTGATTCATGATAAGTAATTTTTAAATCAGTTTTAATAATCTCACTTCCCTGAATAACTGATTGCTTTAACTTTTCCTCCTTCTGTTGCGCCTGTAATTCTAAATATTTCAAAAGGACAGTCGTAGTAATATCATTATAAATAAGTTTTCCATTAGAAAGTAATAATGCTTTGTTACATAAATTTTTTATTGCTGCTATATTATGACTCACAAATAAAACTGTTCTGCCATCTTTCTCACTTACATCTTTCATTTTACCGAGGCATTTATTCTGAAACTCAATATCACCAACTGCCAGCACTTCATCCACTATTAAAATTTCAGGTTCCAAATGGGCAGCCACCGCAAAAGCCAACCGCACATACATTCCGCTGCTGTATCTTTTAACAGGCGTATCAATGTATCTCTCAACCCCGCTGAAATTTACGATCTCATCAAATTTCCTTTTAATTTCCTGTTTAGTCATACCCAGTATGGCACCGTTTAAAAAAATATTATCGCGGCCGCTTAGTTCCGGATGAAAGCCGGTACCTACTTCCAGTAGGCTTGCAATACGACCCTGTATTTTAATGGAACCTGTTGTCGGGGCGGTGGTTTTGGAAAGTATTTTTAGCAGGGTGCTTTTTCCAGCACCATTGCGGCCAATGATGCCCAGTACCTCGCCCTGCTTTACTTCAAAATTAATATCCTGCAATGCCCATACATAATCGCTGTTGCCTTTTTGTGTGCGGTCGTTGACTTCGCCAATTTTTAAATAAGGATCTTCCTTCCCCCTTACCCTGTACCACCAGCGATTGAGATCATCGTTAATGGAACCCGTACCAATTTGCCCCAGCCGGTATTGTTTGGAAAGATTTTCTACTTTTATTGCTGTACTCATTTCGTGAGTGGTGAATGTTAAATGGTGAGTGATGTAAGCATAGGGGGATATTGCTATACCGTATCCATAAAGCTCTTTTCTGTTTTATTAAAAATCATTACCCCGAAAAATAAAACAACTACCATCCAGGCAAAACTATATAATAGGGATGATACGTGAAAACCAGTACTGCCAAAGATGGCATACCGGAAGCCTTCTACAACTGCCGTTAAAGGATTATAATCAATTAAATAGCCGTGTTTGCTTACGGTTTTTATATAAGATGCCGGATAAACAATGGGGGTGGCATACATTAACAACTGTACCCCAAATCCAATCAACACCGTAAAGTCTCTGTACTTGGTAGTAAGTGAAGAAATAATGATACCAAAGCCCAGGCCGAGGCCTGCCATAATTACTACCAGGGCCGGTATTAAAAACCAACTGGTGCCAACATGAAAATGCCCTTTTGTAAAACCGTAATAAACTAATACCGCCAGCAACAGTAAAAACTGTATTCCCAGTTTAACGATATTGGAAATAATAACCGACAAAGGCATTACCAGCCGCGGAAAATACACTTTTCCAAAAATAGCCGCGTTGCCTACAAAGGTGTTGGAAGTTCCATTTAAACAGGCCGAAAAATAATTCCAGATGGTGATACCGCTCATGTAAAAAGGCAGTGCATCAATGCCATTGGTAGGTATTTTGGCTATTACGCCAAACACTATCATAAACATAATGGTAGTAAGTACAGGCTGTATAAAATGCCATAGCGGCCCCAGGATGGTTTGTTTGTAAGTAGCTACAAAGTCTCTTTTTACAAATAGCATCAGCAAATCCCTGTATTTCCATACCTCGCCTAACCTGATTTCAAATAGAGATGCTTTGGGCGTTATTTCTTCGGTCCAGTGCTGTGATGGTGTTGTTTCCAATTTACTTTTTCTTTTTTTTAATGCAACGAAGCTTCTAAATTCAAACTTGCGTTTTCCTATTGAGGGCTTAGTTCAAGCTGCTTTATACTTTTTTTAACGCCCAGTTTACTAATATTATATGTACCATTATGGCTGGACAATTAATTAAAAGTATTCAACACATTCACCACATATTCCATATCGTTTCCTTTCATCAATGGACTGATTGGTAAACTCAGTACCTGGTTATGAATGGTTTCCGTTACCGGATAACATAAGTGGTTCCATTGTTTATAGGCACCCTGCTTATGAGGTGGTACCGGATAATGTATCAGCGTTTGCACTCCTTTTTCCTGTAAATATTTCTGTAGTTTTTCCCGGTTTTTATGGCGTATTACATACAGATGCCACACATGCGACATGCATGGGCCAACAACACTTTTAAGGCCTGATATTTTTGGCAATATAACTTGCCCGTTGTTAATATGCGCAGTGTAATATTGCGCCACATTTCTGCGGTGCTGGTTATCCTGGTTCAATCTTTTTAGCTTTACCCTCAGCGCTGCAGCCTGTATCTCATCCAGTCTTGAGTTTAAGCCTGCATACTCGTTCTGGTATTTAACCTTCGATCCGTAATTGGCAATAGTTCTTACTACATCTGCCAGTTCATCATCATTGGTAGTTACAGCTCCCGCATCACCCAACGCACCAAGGTTTTTACCAGGGTAAAAACTGTGCCCTGCAGCATCCCCTAAATTACCCGCTGTTTTTACGGTTCCATCTGCACTTGTATACTCAGCTCCCTGCGATTGGGCACTGTCTTCAATTAGTTTCAGGTTGTATTTTAATGCCAGCCTTTCTATTTCGGGATGCAGGGCAATCTGCCCGTATAAATGAACTGGCATAATGGCCCGGGTACGACTTGTAATTTTTGCTTCAATTAAAAAAGGATCAATATTATAGGTCTGTATATCCGGCTCAACCAATACCGGTACCAGTTCATTATCGGTAATGGCGAGTATGGATGCTATATAAGTATTGGCCGGTACTATAATTTCATCCCCCTTCTGCATCAGCCCCATTTCTATCCAGGCTTTTAAAACAAGCCGCAGGGCATCCAGGCCATTGGCTACCCCGATACAATGTCTGGCACCACAAAATGCGGCATATTCCTTTTCAAATTGTTTGGTTTCATCTCCAAGCAGGTACCAGCCTGAATTGACTACTTGTTGAATGGCCTGTGACAGTTCCGGCTCAAAAGAATGATTGATGGCCTGTATGTCAAGAAATTTTATCATAATTCAATAGTTGGTCTTTTTCAGCTTGATTGAATGTGCGGATCAATTTCGCCGGCGTTCCGCCAACAATAGAATAAGGCGGAAAAGATTTATTTACATAACTGCTGGCCGCCACTACACACCAATCCCCCAACTGCACGCCGGGCATAATAATGGCACCGGCACCAATCCAGCAATGATTGCCAATGGTGATGGCCGCTTTTTCAATCGCAAATATTTGTTGCATGGCTGGTGAAGCATTGGGTCCTGAATCTGCCATGATATTTACATTCTGTGCAATACTTACATTGGAGCCAATGGATACCTGGGCGGCAAAACCATTGATTATGGTATTCATCCCGATGTATGAATTTTCACCTATCTGCAGGATATTGCCCGGAGCACCAAAGAGGCTGCACCTTTTGGCAATTTTTACATTGTTTCCTATGGCAATATTGTTGAAAGAAGTAGAAGGATCTATCTCTGCATTATAACCCAAAGTAATATTTGAAAATTTCATTTTATACGTACTTAGTAAATGATTGTATCACTTCTATAAAATAATCTAAGTCTGCCTGCCCCAGGTTTTGATGAACCGGTATAAAAAAAGCTGCTTCGCCATAAAAAACGCTACACTGTATTCCATGTGCAAACAAATGTTTTTTTAGCGCCGGTAAATGAATGGTTTCATTTTTTACCTTAAACATAAAAACACCTGGTACCACTCCTTTTTCCAGTGCAAATCTTTCCTCAAAATTATTTTTATCCAGCTTATTAAGCAGGTAATTGTAATTGTTCAGGCGTTGGTCAATAATGGTATCTTTTTGATGAATAGAATGAGACAACACATTCTTTACATACCGCTGCTTTGTTACATTCATTATTTCCGTTGGGGCATTACTGATATTTTTTGTCGCCACCAGCAATCCACCCACCTGAATGGGGAACATTTTAGGAAAACTGTAGATGGCAAAATCACCTGTGTTGCCAATAGAATTTTCCTCATGTGTTGAAAAAAAACTATGGCAGCAATCTTCTATAATGGGCAGGTTGTATTTTTTTAGTTCGCTTATTTTTTTGTACGGATAGCCAAATTCATGATTTACAAATAACAGCTTAGTAGCTGGTTCTATTTGCCTTGACCATTTGCAAAATTTTTCAATTTGGTTGGTTACGCAACTGCTGATATAAAAATTACCCGAGGTTGTAAAAATGGTAACCACATCCTCTTTTTGCAAATGGTAATGCTGCAAAGCTATGTTGATAGCCTTTCGTCCATCGGCTACATACCTGTATTCACGTTGCTGAAAGCGATCCCTGAAATAATCATCTATCCAATCACTTTGTTCAAGCTCATTGTTGTGATACATATCCTTTGTTTGAAAAGGGCTGATTCTGTAACATGGCAGCAGGTAAGGATCAGGATTTAGTACAAACACTATTCGATTGTTTTATAAAATAATTAGTTTAAGCAGCAAAGTCTTATTCAGCTTATGTTAGTGTCTGTTTACTTTTTTTTCTTGATAAAAAAAGTAACAAAAAAAATAAAGTCTGGCCTCATCCGACTGCTACCGCAGCCACCTTCTCCTACAGAGAAGGGAAAAGGATGTAATCTGGTTTAGGCTAAAAATTTGAATGCTTACCTAAAATGAAATTAGCTCAGGCAATAAAATATAACCGAGCTTAAGTGCGACTTACAGGCTAATAGCAATGCCAAACATTTGTAACATCAATTTCATTTCTTAACGGGAACCATTCAAATTTTCTTAACGCTTTTTTTATGAGGACATCAAAGAGTATGCGGTTAA
>JAYUBR010000760.1:0-4751 GCA_043740775.1 Ferruginibacter sp.
ATAGGATTTTTTTCAGAGCATGCTTGCATGAGCCGGGCTAAAAAATACTATAAGGCCACATTATGTTAACATAGCTTCAGGCAGTTTTTTTTGGCGTGGATTTTTGTTCTGTGTGTTGGTGCAGCTCTTTTATTTTTTTTCTGTCTTTCAAAAAAATAAATGTGCTGCATTGCGTTGGCTTACAAAAACCATGACAAAAAAAACTGACTGCAACACCGCAGAAGGCTTGTGTGCTGTAGGTTCTGTGTGTGGGCTCAAGCCTTAGCCGTGCCGTGCTGTGGGGCTGTTCGGATTTGTTTTGGAGTTGATGTTTATATTTTACTGCCGGGCTTTGCTAATCGTAATTTTTAAATCCGATTTTATTTTTGGGTGGTAATGGCTTTTGATGTTTCTCAATTAATTCTTTCAGCACCATAAAAATATTTTCAATGTCTTTGCTGTTTCCTTTTACTTCCTTTTCCAACTTGCCAAGCTGCAACAATATTTCTTTATGTGTAAGTGCATACTCTCTCATTTTTACAAAAACCCTTATCACTCTTAAATTTACTTCTATGGCTGTTTTGCTGTTTAAAATGCAGGACAACATCGTTACACCCTGCTCAGTAAAACAAAATGGAGCATATCGTAATCCTTGCTTATCTGCTGCACTTAATGCCGTACCTTCTTTCCACTTCTTAAATTCATTTGCAGTCATTTCAAACATAAAATCTTTAGGGAACCTGGCTATATTTCTTTTAACTGCCTGCTTTAAAACTTTAGTTTCAATCCCATACAATTCTGCCAGGTCTCTATCCAGCATTATTTTTTCATTCCTTACAACATATATCCGGTTGAGTATTTTTTGCTCCATTACTAATGCCTGTAATTCTTTCTTTGCCATTGAACTTATTTTTTATAAAGATAATATTTCTTAAAAATTGGAGGTCACAAATTGTGACCTCCAATTTCTCTTATCCGAAGGGATGATGCTTTGTTAACTGACTGGTTAATGTTTCCAGTTCCTGCACCTGGTACATTTCTGTGCTGTGGATGTATTTATGGCCAGCCATGTATTGCACCTGTCTTTTGTTATGTTGGCGGAGCCAATACAATATTACACTGGCCCGGATATGCAATGCATTTTTTATAATTGGATTGATGCCTTTTAATTCTTCGCTTAGTAAGCTGATAAGATTATGAACATTGCCAGGGATTAATTCATCTGCTTTGGGTTTTAGTTTATCTCTTGTGCCGCCGTGTATGTATGTGTGAAGCGTTAAGATCTGTTGAGTGGATAATTTTAATTCCCGGCTGTTGCTTCTTGCTGTACTTGGGATATAAATAGTTCCTTCGTTTAAGTTGATGTGATTGACTTCCAGCTTTTCTAACTCGCCGCTATGCAATCCCTGCCAGATCAATAAACCTACGATGATAATATTTCGCTGATGGGCTAACTGTGATTTCTTCTGTATGTGTGCAGGAACATTTTTTTCAATCGCTTTGTAACTGTTGTAAAGGTTTAATAGTTCATCATACTTCAACGGATTTTGTATTACTGTTTTTGCCTTGCCTTTTATTCTTAATGTCCTTGCAGGGTTTCTTGTTACTGTTCCTTCTACTTTTAAAAACTCAAAATATTTGCTGATGCTGCTTATCCGTAAATTAATTGTTGATACATCTATGCCTTGCCTGCCGGCAGGCAGGTTTCGTTGCTGTTCGTACTGCACATAGTTTAATAAATCATTGTAGGTAATATTCCCAGCCTCCCCAACCCCTCCAAAGGAGGGGCTTTCCCACCACTTTATAAAATAACCAACATTCAATAAGTGCCCATTAATTGTACTTTCCCTAAAACGTTTCTGCTGTAAATAAATTCTAAATTTTTCTATTTGCTCATTCATCATTTTTAATTTTTTATTCTTCATTTACAATGTGGGTATAAAGTTGAGTTGATGCCAGGCTGCTATGTCCTAAAAACTTTGCAATCTCTTCTATGTCCATACCGCTTTTTAAAAGATGGGTTGCAATGCTGTGGCGTAAGCCATGCAGGGTTACATTTTTATTTATCTCCGCTCTTTGCTTCATCTGTTCCAGCCGCTGGTAAAATTCATTCATACGGTTTCCAAACTGGCTGACAAAAAAAGCTGTACTGTCTGCCGCTTCTTTTTTTTCGTAAGGCTTGCCATTGGCCGTATGGTTGTAACTGTCTGCATGATTGTATAAAAACCATTCCCTGCCTTCCCGTAAATAATCTTTGATGTCCTCTAAATGTTTGGCTGCTATTGGTACATACCGTTGCTTGTTGCCTTTGCCTTTTCTTACAAACAATAATCTTTTTTGTAAATCAATATCTGTAATATTTAATTGTTTGCCTTCGCTTCTTCGTAATCCACAACCATAAAAGATGGCAATGATTGCCCGGTCTCTTTGCCCGATGGCTATACTGTTTGTCCGTTGTGGTAAAAAAGTAGCTTCATACAGTTGCTTCACTTCTGCAATGCTTAAAATAATCCGTTCGCTGATGTTGTCTTCTGCTCTTTGTGCCGTGCTTTCTACAATAAATTTTCCGGTTGAGTTGAGGAACTTTATAAACACATTTACTGCATTGATAATTTTATTGATACTGCTGCTGCTTAACGCTGTGCCTTTGGTTCGCCTGTTTGTTCTTTGCTTAATGTAGTTGATAAAATCATTGATGTGAACCGTTTCTATGGCTGCAATACTTTGTATGTTCCTGGTTTCGATGTAATGCAAAAATTCTCTTACATGGATTGGCCAGCTTTGTACGGTTACGGTTGCATAGCCCAGCACCTGTAAATATTCTTTGTAGCTTTTCAGTAAATAATTATAGTGGGTTGATTTTATTTCAAGGCTTAACATGGCAGTTATTTTTGTGTGCCTGTCCCGATTTTTTTCGGGAGGGTGTCCCTTTTCAAAAAACGATGAACTACTGAACTACTTCCATTTTTCTCTTTGCTGTAGCGGCTTTAAGTGGTTTACTATCTTGCTGAACTACTACCGAACCACTTAGCCTTTGCAGTACTTCATCCAGTGCCGTATTGATAGTATGTTGCAGCCTGTTGTATTCTTCATTGCTCACCACTTCATACACAAAACCTTTCTTCTTATCGCCGTCAACCTTCCTGATAAAGCCATACTGCTGCAACTCTATCATAAACCGCTTTTGCTTGCTGGGATGCTCTCTAAATATTTTTCTGACACTGCTGTTTATAAAAGTCTTTTGCTTGCTTTCCTGTAGATGATTTTTTAACTGCTCAAAATAATTTCTTGTTGCATAGCCTAACTCGTCGCTCTTTTTCAGTAAAATATTTTTCATCAGTTCGTTGGCTTCTGTAATATCTTCCAGCGTTGTTTCTATAAATATTTCGCCGGTCTCTTTATCAACATGGTGTGTTCGTTGGTATTGTTTGTAAAAAGTAACGGCTTCTATAAATGCGATGTAGTGGGCATTGGTTCGCCTGGGTTTAAACACTTCTTTGGGTATGATTAATTTTTCAGCATAAGGATTTTTTACAGTGATGGGCTGCAATACTCTTTGTACATTCTGCAACAGCTTTTGTATTTTCTGCTGCTCTGTTACATCTATTTTTCCGGCTGATAGTTTTCTTTGATAGTCCATTATCCTTTCGTCCTGGGCTTCGGTTTCATCCAAATAAATCAAGAAGCTGCGGTTTGCATTGTCCTCGTATATGTGCTCACTTGTTGTGCAGCCGCCTATGCTCACAGGACCTTTCACCGTAAGGTGTAAAGTTTTTGTGTTGCCGTTCTTATCTCTTACGGTGATTGTTTTTCTTATCTTCTGTTTGCTTTGTAATTCTCTTATCGGGTAGAGTGCTGTTAATACGCCATCATAATCTTCAATCAATATTAGTTTATGCCCCAACTCGTCTGTATCGTAATAATAAAAAGCATTTCCTGTTACGGATGTAATTTCTATTTTATCTTCTTCCGGTATCAACTCGCCAACTTTTTCCTGCAGGTGGCTTTTACCAACGCCACTACTTCCAAAGCTGATGATGTGTAATGGCCTGGCTGTTTTACGGCTGGTAAAAACTAAATACATGATAAGCCTGTTTGTTTCTTCGCCGATCACTCCGCTCATGCCGATGCAGTCGTTTGTATGCTGTAATAGATTTGCCTGCTTTAAAAAAATTTCTGCTGCTGTAATTTCTTCTTTGCTTAATGTGGGCTTGTTTGTGATGGCTTTTGATTTGTTACTGTCTATCTGTTGCAGCCGGTAATCTTCTACCGTGTTGATCAGGTTGCCTATTGCTTTGTGGATGTAAGTGGTAGAGAGTGTAAACCGTTCTGCAATATTTTTTATCAGCTTTTCAGTTTGGGTTTCATTGTACAGATCTAATCCGTGCCTGATGCTGGGGAAGGTTTTAAAATCAACTTTTAAAGTTACCCTCATACTGTGCAGCCCTTCTATCCGTATGCCGCCCAACAATGCAAAAAGGATTTCTTCGTACTTCCAGGTTACATACTCGGGGCTGTGGTGGTTTAATTGCTCGTTTGCCATGTGGAAAAATTTATTTTTAGAACATATTTTGTCCAAAAGTATAGTATTTGTTCTAATCAGACAAACTATTTATTGTTTCAATAGACAAATTATGTTCCCTACATTTGCTCTCACAACCTATTTCATTATTTAAAAGGATACTTTATGTTGTTTGGTGAACGCCTGGCACTGGTTAGAAAGAGAAAGAAAGTTTCGCAGGATGAACTGGCTAAAACTATTGGGGTTCATG